>JAALLA010000010.1:25444-42589 GCA_011087765.1 Pirellulaceae bacterium | reverse complement strand
CTAACGACTTCGGTTACCGCCCGCGGTTGGGGAGCGTAGTAAGAAATTTTGTACTTCTCTTCAGCAGTCACCGGTTTGCTACAAGCTAAACCCATCAGCGTGTTGCCGTAGGTCGGTGTCATGTAGATTCCACTTTCTTCGGGCGGGCCGCCGAACAACTCTTCCACGCAGTAGCGTGTCCATTGTGGCGTGAACTCAGTTCCACCGGAAAAAATTCCCGTGATTCCAGTTTCGGCCAGTGTCGTTCCCCGCTCTTCAAGCCCAAGGCAAAGAGATTCGATCAGCTTCGGAGTTCCAAACATGCACTTGATGTTGTGATTTGCTGTCAGAACGGTTACCGCCTGGTCGATACAATGTTTCTTGTATTCCTCCAAGTGTTCCATCCAGCCCTTTTTGATCAACTTGACGACCCAACGTGGATCGAGGTCGATGCAAAAACTAATACCGCCCCGTACTTGAGCCAGATGCTCCACGGCAAGCCGAAGCCGACGCGGACCCGAGGGTCCAAGCATCAACCAATTCCCACCCTTTGGAAAGTACTGGTCGGGCAAAGTCTCACTAAACACTTCGTAATCAATTCGAAAATCATCGACGACCACGCGGCTTTTAGGAACGCCGGTCGTGCCACCGGTTTCAAATACGTAGGTCGGCCGCTCTGCGTGATCTTTCATCCGCCAACGCTCAACCGGACCGCCCCGCAGCCAATCGTCTTCAAACAGCGGGAACTTCTTCAAATCGTCATAGACCTTGACTTCGGACAACGGATCGAAGTTCAACTCTGATTTCTTAGAAAGCCAGAAAGGACACCCCGTCGAATCGTGAAAGTGACGTTGGACGGTGTTGTAAGTGTGTTCATCAAGCCGATCTTTGGCTTGTTTTACAGCGGTTTCAAGATCAATTTGGGTGGTGGACATGGTACTCGCGTAATCAGGTTAGTTCCAAAAAAGTAGGATTTTGTGAGACCACTATAACCGACGATCAGCAAACGTTGTAACGCTCATTCGACCGCCGAAAATCGTTAAAAACGCACAGCCCCACCTTCAGATACCCCGACACGCTAAATTATCGGAGTAAAAACGGCCATTGGTAACTAATCGCTACCACAGGGAATCGGCTGAAAAAGATCAGATCTTCAAGCTCTCGGGCAAAACCAAATTACAACATCGCTTTGATTGGGGTTTTCCGGCAAGATACGCGGGGAATTCTGCCTATCCGACCAAACGAACCTTGATTAAATGAACGTCGATGTTCATCCAAACAACGTTAATTATTAGACGCTTCGGTACCGCCATCGAGCTTGAGCTGGCTGTGAAGGTAATTTGCACGCTCTACGTTCCGCTCATCGGTGTCCAGCTCAGAATGGCTTAGTTTTTGCAAATGGGCTGGTTGGGTGCGAATAAATAATTGGTTGACTTCCGGAATTTCCAAATCGCCAATGAGCCCAAGATTGATTCCCATTCGAACGCGCGATAACAAAAACATAGTTTCCTCAGAACTGATCTGCTGCGCATTTTGCAGCGTGCCGTAAGCGCGACTCACTTGCTCAAACAAATCATTCTGTTTTTCATTAATCAAAAAATCTCTCGCCTTGCGTTCGTAATCAATCACAACAGGGATCACATCGCCAACCTGGTCGATCAAATCACTTTCGGATTTGCCAAGCGTGATTTGATTACTTACCTGATAAAAATCTCCCATCGCCTGAGTGCCTTCGCCGTACAAACCACGAACGACTAGGTTAATTTTCTGTAGACTTCGAAAGACTTTTTCAATTTGCTGGGTGATCACCAAGGCAGGCAGATGCACTAACACACTCACCCTCATGCCCGTTCCAACGTTGGTTGGGCAGGCGGTCAGGTATCCCAGCTTGGGATGGAATGCATACGTCAACTGGCTTTCAATTCGGTCATCCAAGTCGTTTATCTGATCCCAGGCTCCGACCAAATCCAACCCACTCTTCATGACCTGAATTCTTAGGTGGTCTTCTTCATTGACCATCAGACTCAATCGCTCCTGCTGATCAATCGCCACCGCGCGAGCGCCGTCGGAATTTGCGTGCTCCCGGCTAATCAGCTGGCGTTCGACCAAGAATTGCCGATCCAGCGTTTGCAGATCCGCAACATCAATAAAAGTCAAATCTTTCAGCTCAGCTTTATTGGTCAGTCGCTCTCGCACGGTCGATTCAATGTTGGCGCGATCAATATCAGTGCATCGTCGAATGAACGGATAATCAGCAAGGTTGCGAGCCAAGCGAATCCTACTGCTCATGACTATGTCTGATTCTGGGCCACAGCCCTTGAGCCACTCTCCGCACCGGCTCGCCATCTCATCCAGGATCATTGCGAGCCTCCCTCTTCAGTGGGATCGTCAAGAATCGTTCCCGAATCAGTTGACTCTCGTCGCCACCCACCTTTCTCGAGAGTTGCAATTCGATCTCTCAACTCAGAAGCTTCAAGATAATCTTCGCGAGCGATGGCAACGACAAGCTGGTCACGCAGCTGCACCAACGCGAAAAGACGATTCACTCGATCGGCATCCGCTTGCTCTAACAGCCCCATTCCAACACCCATGCGAATCTTAGAAAGGCACTGCATGATGCGTTCATGGCTCTCGCTATCCTCATCCTCAAGATCGAGACGGCACAGTTTTTCCAATGAATCAGCAACGTCTCTTCGCAAACCTTCGCGATTCTGCTCAATGAGAAAACGCCGGGCTTCCCGCTCATACTTAATTAGCCTGGGAACCACCGTCGTCACCTGCTCAATTAGCGAATCTTCATCGACCCCGAGGGTCGCCTGATTACTGACTCGAAAAAAATCACCCACTGCCGAATCACCAAATTCACCGCGAGCGACCACGTTGAGACGTTGAAGGCTTCGCATCACTTTTTCGACTTGGCCAGTCATCACCAACGCTGGCAGATGCATCAACACACTCACCCGCATCCCAGTCCCAACATTTGCAGGACAAGCGGTAAGATATCCCAATTGTGGACTGAACGCATACGTCAACTGATTTTCAACTCGATCGTCGAGTGCACTGATTTGCTTCCACGCCGCCTGAAGATTCAAATCACTGCGGTTCACCGTGATTCGCAAATGATCGTCTTCATTGATTGAATAGCTTGCCAACTCTTCCCACGGCAGCTCGTGGGTAACTGCTGGGACATCCGCACCCGCAGCAACCACCTCCCCTGATTCACTCGCACCGGCCACACGTTCAGTCGTTTCCCGCAACGGAGAACTAACGAGCTGCAGATCCATCAAAAACTGACGCTCGAGCGCGTTGAGTTCAAAAGAATCCAAGAGAGTCAGATCACTTAGAACCTGATCATTTGCAATTCCTTTAAGAACAACGGATTCAATTTCCAATCGCTGGTCATCCGAACAGGTGCTAATGAATGGAAAATCCGCAATGTTCCTAGCAAGCCGGATGCGACTACTGATGACAATATCGTTTGGTTCTATGGGCACTTCATTCACTGGCTGACCCTTCGCCTTCGATCTGACGAATCTGATCGCGAATCTGAGACGCCTTTTCGTAGTCTTCTTGTTCCACAACCTCTTTCATCTGACGACGCAAACGAATTAATTCTGTTTGAGATTCTGTATCGGTAATGCCTCGTTTCGGTTGTTTTCCAACATGCTGATTATCGCCATGCACATTAATCAGCAACGGTTCGAGGTCCTCTCCAAAAAAGACATAGTCGTGGGGGCATCCCAACCGACCACCCTGGCGAAATTCATAAAATGAAATTCCGCAAATCGGACACTCTTTAGCATCCAACTCCCGCAAATCATCCGCTGTCTGCTCAAGTGGCTTCAGTTGTTTCGACATCACGTCGGAGATGACTGGCGCGTCTTCGGATGAATCACCTGTCTCAAGGTAACCCTTGGCGCAATCCGGACAAAGGTGCAACGCAAGCAAGTCATCACCGGTTAGATCCGTGATGTGAAACGTCGCCTGCTTTTGGCATTTCTGGCATTTCATATTTTTTTATTTGATCGGCCGCAATCCTGAGCCGACATTTCTGGTTTGGGTCTGCTTTATCGATCCATCGGTAAAAGCTGTCTCCAAATTTTATCCCTCCAACGAATAAGGTACAAGGTTTATTGGAAACGCTGGCATTCTCAAAATTATTTTTCAATTTCTTAAATTTTCACAAAACGTCCTTCTGCTTCAAATAACGCGGACATTGCCGGTGTTTGCTGCCACGGTTAAGCTATTTACTGGAAACATTCGCTCTGAGTTCAGCGTTTCTCATTATTTTCCGGTTTTGAGACACCAACTGGATTTGGCAGCGTTTCCCCTTAGCAGACCATTTCAACCGCACCTAACCCGATCCTCAAGCAAGTTAAAAGTACCCGTCACAATGGCATCTTTTCCCGACCAAAAAACATTTACAGAGATGGCGGGCGATTACGACGCGATTCCGATTACACGTCGTCTGCTTTCGGATTCACTGACCCCAGTTTCTGCATTTCGAAGAATCGACAATGGCAGGACTGCCTGTTTGTTTGAATCCGTCATTGGCGGCGAAAACGTTGGACGTTACAGTTTTCTCGCCATCGACCCGCAAGTTCAGGTTGCCTCGTTCGGAAATCGAGTCACGCTTACCGAAGACGGAACCTCGGATTCCTACCACTCCGATAATCCGCTCGAAGAAATTCGTCGACGAATCAACTTATATAAAGTCGCCCAGTTCTCTGATATGCCGCCGTTCACCGGAGGTGCCGTAGGCTATGCCGGTTACGATGTCGTTCGCTACGTCGAAGACCTTCCCAACGCCCCGGACGATGATCGCGATCTTCCTGACATGTCATTTGCGTTTTACGATCGCATGCTGGTGTTTGACCATATCACCAAAACCATCACGGTTGTCGCTTTGGCGTGGACAAAAAAACATGAAAGTCTCGATGCAGCTTTTGAGGATGCCAACCGACGCATCGATGAGATGCTGGACTGTTTGAATCGACCGGAAACGGATCTCCTTTGCCTCGATGCTGATCTCCCAACCGGAGAGCCACCCGAGTTTTCCTCAAATTTTACACAGGAACAATTTGAACAAGCCGTTCTGGATTGCATCGAGTACATTCGCGCCGGTGATATTTTCCAGGTCGTGCTCAGCCAGAGGCTTCAGATAGACATCGACTGCGAGCCGTTTGAGATTTATCGCAGCCTGCGCGTCATGAACCCCAGTCCTTTCATGTTCTTCCTTCGCACCGATGAAACGACGCTCGTCGGCAGTTCCCCTGAAATCATGTGCCGCGTAGTAGACAATGAAATGACGGTACGCCCATTAGCCGGTACACGTAAACGAGGAAGCACCCCTCAGGAAGACCAGGAACTCGAACAGGAGCTACTCGCCGACGAAAAAGAACTGGCCGAACACGTGATGCTGGTTGATCTAGGCCGAAATGACGTCGGGCGAGTCGCGGAATACGGATCGATTGAAATCCCTGACCGGATGGTAGTGGAAAGATACAGCCACGTCATGCATATCTCGTCAACCGTTACGGGACAATTGCAAGAATCCGCCGACGCCTTCGATGCGTTAATGGCCAGCCTGCCTGCAGGAACCGTCTCCGGCGCACCCAAGGTCCGCGCCATGGAAATCATTGACCAATTCGAACCCCATCGACGCGGCCCTTATGCCGGAGCAGTCGGCTACATCGACTACTCTGACAATATGGATACTTGCATTGCGCTGCGGACAATGGTCATCAAAGACAATGTCGCCTACGTTCAGGCCGGTGCAGGCATTGTCGCCGATTCCAATCCAACGAGCGAATACGAAGAGACATTAAATAAGGCCCGTGGACTGCTCCGGGCAATCCAGATGACGCACGAGAGAGTCCAAGCCTCTTCGTAAGCCTCTCCGTAAACCTCGCCATTCACATCTCCCACGGAACCCGCGAATGCAAACATTCTTCGATCGTCGCTGGCATTCAAGTAGTGATACTTTTGATGTAATCAACCCATTCGACCAGCAGGTGATTGCCAAGGTTTCTTCCTGCACCGCTGAAGATATCGATCGAGCCGTCACTGGATTAACCGGTGGTGCGAAAACGATGCGGGCGACACCGGCATGGCGGCGGGCAGAAATTCTCAGCAAGGCTGCAGGTTTACTGAAAGAAAATCGGGCTCGCCTGGCTGAACAGCTATCTCGCGAAGAGGGCAAACCGCTGCGAGAATCCCTCGCTGAAGTTGACCGATCCGCCACAACGCTGCAACTTTCGGCTGACCTCGCAAAGCAAATTCATGGTGAAGTGATTCCTCTCGATGCCACTCGGGGCGGGGAAGGCAAACTTGGATTTACAATTCGAATCCCCTGTGGTGTTGTGGCTGCAATCACTCCGTTCAATTTCCCGCTTAATTTGGTCTGTCACAAAGTCGGCCCCGCGATCGCCGCTGGCAATGCGGTACTGATCAAACCCGCGAGTGAAACCCCTTTGTCAGCACTTAGCCTAACCGAGATTCTTCTAGAAGCTGGCCTTCCCGAAGACTCAATCGCCTGCGTAACCGGCAGCGGCTCGATACTGGGGGAAGCGATTTGTCGAGATCCACGGATTCGAAAAATCAGTTTCACCGGAAGCCCCGAAGTTGGGAAAAAGATCTGCGCTTCGGCGGGATTGAAACGAATAACAATGGAGCTCGGTTCCAACAGTCCAATTATTATCCTGCCAGACGCTGACATGAACAAAGCGATCAACTCTGTGGCGACCAATGGATTTGCCAACGCTGGACAAGTTTGCATTTCAACACAGCGGTTAATTACACTTCCCGAAACACACGAGGAAATCGTCTTTCGCGTTGCCGAAGATATTAAGAAAATCACGGTTGGCGACCCACTTGCCAAAGGGATTCGCATGGGGCCTATGGTGCGTATCGATGATGCGAAACGCGTGGAGCAATGGATCGGCGAAGCCAAATCGGCTGGCGCTCAAATCGTCTGTGGGGGAGAACGAGACTCGGCAATGCACGCCCCCACGCTGATTGACCACGCGACCCCGGAGATGAAAGTCGTTCAGGAAGAACTGTTCGGCCCCGCAGTCTCCGTCATCGAAGCCGCCAACCTCGACGAGGCAATCCGCATGACCAATGATTCCCGCTTTGGCCTGAGCGCAGGAGTGTTTACCGAGAACATCAACCTTGCCATGCGTTTTGCCAACGAAATAGAATCGGGCAACATCCATATTAACTGGGGATCCCAATGGCGAGCCGACGGAATGCCCTACGGAGGCCTAAAAGAAAGTGGCCTCGGCAAGGAAGGTCCCCGATACGCGATCGAGGAAATGACCGAATCTAAAATGATCGTCATTCATTGAACAAAATCCATGGCTCGCTCACCACCGATTGGGGGTGAATTTCTACATGTCCACCCAAGCCACGACTAACGAAGCACCCGACTACCAAAATGCGTTACGGTAATCGACGACAACCCCCCGCTGCGGTTAGACTGGGCAATTACAAAAAATCCAAGGACTGAACGATCAGTGAAAATACTACTAAATCAAGAAGAATTGGACGCCGGTGTCGAGCGACTCGCTCGCGAAATCAATGAAACTTACGGAAATCGCCCCCTCACCATTGTTGGGGTTTTGACCGGCAGTTTCATTTTGATGGCCGATTTAATTCGAAAACTGGAAATGCCGTTGCGTGTCGGTGTCGTCCAAACCAGCAGTTACGAAGGAACCGAACGCGGGGCGCTTAGCATCAATTCGGAAATGATGCTCGATATCGCAGGGCGGGACGTTGTCTTAATCGACGATATTTTCGACACTGGCAACACCCTCCAGGAAGTGACTCAACTGATGAAGAGCCTCGGCCCTAACAGTTTGAAATCAGCTGTTTTGTTGCTGAAGACTGGACGGCAGGAAGTCGACTGGGTACCGGAATTTGTCGCCTTCGATATTCCTGATGAGTTCGTTGTCGGATATGGACTCGACTTCAACGATGAGTATCGGAATCTGCCCTTCTTAGCCTGTTTAGAGCCAGCCGACCTTCCCGACACCGAAAGCTAAAAATTAAGCTGTTTTCGTTGAGAAACAAATAACAGGATTTTTTGCAATGAATAAAACACTTGGCGATCAAAACGAAACGTCGCCTGTGTCACCCGGAAATTCTTTGCCACTGAAAATCGCAATTGTCAGTCGTCGTTTTTGGCCATACTCAGGAACTACGGAGTTTGCGGTTGCAGACCTTGCGTCTCAAATCAAACGACTTGGACACACGGTTGAAATTTTGACCGTGCGGTGGGAGAAAAACTGGCCGCTCCATTTTGACTACGATGAAATTCCAATTCGCCGAATCAACCGGCCGCAAACGCATCCGTGGGGATCATTCCGCTACTTACGGTCTCTCACGCGGGAATTAAATCAGCTCGAACTTGACGGCATTATTGTCTTCGGACTCGACGAAGAAGCGTGGGCGGTTAGTCGTGCGTTTTCCGGAAAAATTCCGTTTGTCATCCGTATCGACAATCACTTTCCCGGGGCTAAAAAAGGGGGGCCAGAACTCACTCCACGGCAACTCTTCGCAGTCAATTCAGCTCAAGCTTTGTTGACCGACTCATTGGAAACTCAGAAGCAAATTTCGCAACAGCCAGGAGTAAACAAGTCGCTGGTAAAAGTCGCTCATGAGGGAATTTTACTCGACAAAATACGAGAACGTCAGCAATCGCTTCAAAGTGATGCTCGGGTTGCGATCTCAGATGCACACCCGGTTCTGTTGATTGGTTCCAACCAACCTCTAGTGATTTGCGGAGCACCTCTCGAGGGAGACCCGGGCATGCTCAGCCTGCTCGACGCCTGGTCTAGAGTGATCGCTCAATTCCCGAAAGCGAAACTCTGGATTCTCGGTGATGGTTCGGAGGGACGAGTGGTCTGGACAAATATCCTTGAGAAACACCTCGTCCAATCCGTGGTCATGCCCGGCAGTTTTGATGATACGCAGGAGATCTTCCAGGCAGCTGATCTCTACGTCCACCCTTTAAAATCCGATGAAGGCTGCGGGTTCCTTGCCAGAGCGCTGGCTGCCGGCGTAGGATCCGTGGTAACCTCAACCCAATTCACCCAAACAATAGTCGAACACAACGTCAATGGCTTGGTTGTTAATACCGACGACCCGCGAGCCCTTGGAGATGCCATCATTCTTGCACTGGGCAATCCTGATTTAAGAGTACGTCTAGGAGAGGAAGGCCGAATGTCAGCAATCAAACAATTTGATATTCAAAACTCCGTCAACCATTTTTTACGACCATTTGAAAAACAAACAACTCTCCGAATTCCAGATTCCAGCTCAACTGACAAGGACCATCTGTGAATTATCGGATCTTGTTTACAATCGAAAACCTATTCGAACTAGGATCTGTCGGAGAATTGAAGATTCTGACGGAAACTCTCTTAACGCGTGGATGGGAAGTCCATCTCGCGATTCTCGGCGAGCACCTCCACGAAGCAAATCAATGGATCGAATCGGGGATTAAGTTACACGTACTTAACCAAGACGATCGAACTCCGCTGCACTCATTTCGAGACTGTTTTTCGATTGTGCCCGAGCTGAGAAAATTGATCCGCACAG
The DNA here is from genome assembly GCA_011087765.1 of Pirellulaceae bacterium. Taxonomy (GTDB): domain Bacteria; phylum Planctomycetota; class Planctomycetia; order Pirellulales; family Pirellulaceae; genus Mariniblastus. Next base: position 33,007 of record JAALLA010000010.1, on the reverse strand, counting down.
TTTCCCCCGACTTTGTACATGCCTGGTGCGGGCAAGCTGAAATCCTCACACTAGTTGCGACCAGAAATGCCCCCTTCACACAACCGCTGCCTTTTAAACATCTAATGAGTACGCGGCTTACCAACCCCCGGGAATTGGGTTTCAGACAACAGATTTTCGAAAACTACCTTGGCGACACTCCGAATTTCACAACCGTGGTTCCCCATGCCTCGATCAAAACAAAGCTAATCGAGCATGGAAAGTCAGACGCCCAGATCGAAATCATTGCCAACTCAGCCGCGCCTCGAAAGGTCGCTGAAAAACCGATCGTTCGGGAAACTCTTAGAAAACAGTTGGGGATCCCACAGACCGCTTATCTTGCAGGAACCGTCGCTCCTTTGGTTCATCGCAGTCGATTAAAAGACCTGATTTGGGCTACTGACCTTCTAACCTGCATTCGTCCCGACTTCCATTTTCTGATTATCGGGAGCGGTTCTCAATTGAGTCGCTTACACCGATTTGCAAGCCTGACCGAAGCCGGCAGCCATGTCCACTTTCTAAACCATCCAGAACCTTCGCTCATTCAAGGACTCGACTTTTATTGGCACCCCCATTTTCAAGAGCCAATCTCGGCGAATTTAATGTCAGCGATGGCCGCTGAAATTCCCTCTATCGCAGTTTATGGAGAGGGAACCGAGGAAATTATTCGCCATCAGGAAACCGGATTCGCCGTTAATTTTGGCGCGCGCGACGAGTTTGCCCGCTGGACTAAATTCCTGATTGAAAAACCGAACGAAGCAAAAATACTAGCGAGACAGGGACGCGAATTAGTCGAACGAACGTTTCCTGCCAAATCGATGGTAAATGGCTATCTCACCCTCTACGACCGTAAACTCGGATCGACCTAACGGAAATAATGTTAGGACCAGAGACGGGTTTATGTTGCAATCGATCCGCGTTGTCGTCAGTCGTTATTGAGCCCACCCAAGCAACTTACTCCAGTTCAGTTTCCCGGTCTGCTGGCTTCCCAAGGTATCTCAAGAGCAATCCCGCAAGAATTAATCCCCCCCCCACAATGGTCGTCAGGGCTGGCGGGGCGTAATCGGGGGACTGATGCCAGGCAAGAAAAACCCAAACGGGAACCAGTAACGGTTCCAGCAGCGTCAATCCCGAGGCCTCATGACTCGAAACAGCACTCACGCCTCGTGCAAACAGCAGATACGGGATTCCAATTTGCAACATCCCAAACCCAGCCAAATAAATCCACTGACTTCCGGTAGGATAAATATTCGTTTGAATTAATACCGGTGCCAAAACCACCGCGGTGACGGCATGATTGAGAAACACTAACCAGGCCGCATCGTATTCTTTCAACCACCGCAGCATGACGACAACGCCTGCGAAAAACACCCCTGAAGCCAATCCATAACGAACGCCAATTAACGAGGCACCAAATAGTTCTGCTCGCAGAATAATCAAAACACCAACCGACGCAAAAACCAACAAGACCCAATCGCGCCGCACGGGGCGTTCACCAAACCAAAACCAACTGATTAAGAACACCCACGCCGGTGCGGTGTACTGAAGCCAAATGGCCAACGTCGATTCACAATAAACCATTCCTGTCAGATAGGTCCAATTCATCAACGCAAACGTCGAGACCATCGGGATCAATTTCCACGTCCACTGGACCTTACGAACCATCAGCACAAGGATCAACGCGGCGAAAAAGGCGCGCCAAAAAGCCAGCAACACCCCTCTGGATTCAGCCGGCCACTGGTCAAAAATGGGAGCCTCCGCAAAAAATCCACTCGTACCCCACATCAGGGCCGCCGCAATGATAAGCAATCGGCCCCGCCATAACGGCGATAAGTATTTCGCATCCGTTGCGCTATCCGCTTGAGGCATAATAAAAAAAACCTACGAAAAAGCAGAATGACTTACGAAGATGATTCACGGACAAACGAGCGGGGAATTTCAGCGTTAAGAACTGAAGCAAAAAACTGCAGTAGAAAAAAACGGATCCTCCCGATGAGCCACCTGGCTTGATTCTATCAGATCTCAGGAAAGAGGCACTCGCTTCCACCAACGCGCAGCAGCGAACGGATGTGTAGCAGTTAAAAAAAGAAAGCAGCGGATCGAATCTTACGAAGGCTGCAACGCTAAATCGATTGCGATCGATTACTTCTTGCGATGTCGAATTTTGGCTCGCATGCGTCGTTTTTTGCGGCCTAACTTGCGACGACCCTTACCGGTCTTTTTGGTTCCCACTCGTTTGAACCCCTGTTTTGATGATGTATCGGATTAAATTTCGGAATTCCATGGTAACGACAGAACCGCCTAATGGCAAGGCGAACTGCCGCCTGCCTTGAATCTTGTTGCAGGAAAATCGGCTCATCATCACATGGAACAACTGCAGGGATTACGCGGATTTCATCTCATTTTGCCGGACCCAGCCGAATTATTCCGAGACCGCGAGGCCTGCGGTGACCTGCCATTATCGATGCTCTAGCGATTCCTGAGCTTCATTTCTCAATAGAAAACTCAATATTAAACCGACCAGCACCCATCCTCCAATGATGGCCGTTGCCAACCACAATTCCTGATCCATCATATAGGTCCAACTTCGGTAGACCATAAACAAGCAAGCCCCGACAAATAAAACCGGAAGGACGGGGTAGAGCGGAACGCGGTATCCGTCGAATTGCCCTTTGAAACGGACTCGATTAATCATCAAAGAAACGACGGTCAAACCGAGAAAGGACCAAAAATAGGGGGCATTGGAAGCCGTCAAATTTTCGACACCATTCTTGTCGTTCCCGAATGTCAGAATGTAGGCAATGGTGACCACCCCCTGCAATAAAATACCACGCCAGCAACCTTTTCCAGAAACATCGCCGGCTACCAGACGAAGACTCGGATAGTCCACCGCGGTTGCCCAATAAATTCTTGGACTCGTAAATATCATTGCGTTGATCGCTCCCAGGCAGGAGACACAAACTAAAATCGAAAGCAGGTCTTTTCCAACAGGCCCCATATTTTGCTCAACCAACACGGAAGTCGCATTCTCCCAACGGCTACCCAACGACGCCATCTGCTCAAACCCTAATCCAGCAACAAGCGCCAGATTTACAAGAAGGTAGACCAGGAGAACCACGCCCGTACCGACAACCAACGCCCGCAGGAGATTTCGTTTCGGATTTCGAGTTTCACTTGCAACAAAGGCAATGTCGTTCCAGCCGCCAAAGGTGAACATTACAAAAACCATGGAAAGCCAAAACCATTCCCAAGTCGACTCACCCGATTCCTCCGTCGCGGGTGCCGAGTCAACCGTATTGTTGATTTGAGTTGTAACCTCTGCGATTACCTCCTGACTGGGAGCCCCGGCATTCGGCCAAACAAGAAATGCCGCCGCAACAACAACTAAGATTCCAGCAACCTTGGCAACCGTTAGTAGGTTTTGGGATGCCTTTCCAAAACGAACCCCGATTAAATTGGTGAGACTCAAACCAATCACGCTCAGCCCGGCAAACGCGTAAAGTGGCAATGTATCCGGGAAAACAGAAACAGCGAACTCACCAAATATCATTGCCATCAAGGCAATGCTCGTTGGGCGGATCACCCAAAAGGCAGCCCAGGAAAATGCGAATCCAACTCGGTAGTGATAACCTCGCTTAAGATAACCATAGTCGCCACCGCGATCCGGATAGGTCGTCGTCAGTTCAGCAAAACAAAGTGCTCCCATGAGCGCAACGAGTCCCCCGGCAACCCAAACCGCGACAAGCCAAGTCACACTCGGAACATTGGAAGCAACGATCGCCGGCATCTTGAAAATTCCAGCTCCAATGATCGTGCCGACAATGATGCAAACGCAATCAAAAAGCGTCAGCACACGGGAGTTTGCTGAATTCGAGCCACTCGACTTCATGGGTTCTTGTGATGAATTCAATTCATTTCCTTAAAAAAGGCATTTTGAGATGTCGCCTCATTCCTTCCTGCGAATATCACAATCCTATCACGCACACTCTCAACGATGCACTCCCAGATCGCAAACCAGCCCAAACCCCTTCAAAACCGTGCTAAAGTCCAAAAATCACCCTTCAAATCCGCCACGTTGCTATAGACTCGCCCCACTCTCTGAGTAGAATGGTGCGAATTGAACATTCCTGCGATTTCGGACCCTCTTCGAAGATCGTTTTTATTGAGAATTCCGAAGGGAATACATGGCCAAAGAAGAAGCCTTTGAAGTAGATGGCACTGTCACACAGGCGCTTGCTAACACACGTTTTCGCGTTGAACTTGAGACTGGCGATGAAGTCCTCGCCCATGTCGCCGGTCGAATGCGTAAGCACTTCATTCGAATTGTTCCCGGCGATAAGGTCCGAGTTGAACTATCTCCATACGACCTGACCAAAGGTCGTATCGTTTACCGAGAACGATAATAAATGGCTTTTCGGCCATTTCGGAAACACCACCAACTCCTAAGATCTCTAGGGGCTTGAGCCGTGATTTGCCGTGAAATCCAGAACATACGACTCGGTTACTCGAGACTCGGCAGCGACTCAGTTCCTGTTAAATCGCGTATCGATGGCCCAAACGTTCAAGCTCTGGACCAGATTTCTAAGTCGTTTGCTCAGTAATTTGGACAATCTAAAACAATTATCGCGTTTCAAAGGTAATGTCAGAAGAGAGTGATGCTTCGCTAAGTATCACTTCGTAACCTGACAGACCTTACTTTTGCGAAACATTCTTACATTGTTTTGCTAGTTATTGCATCTAAAGCCCGTTGATGGACAATGAGCAGGCGGAGTGGCCCTTCGGTAACTACCAGTAACCGCAATTGAGAGTCGAAAGAATAGAACCCTAGATCGCCATGATCTAATGCACATAGATCAAAGTTGATTTTTTAAACGTATCTAACAATAAGCACCAACCAGAGTTTGGAGACCAAACGTGAAGTCTTTATTTAAACCATTCGTTTTAAGCCTGCTGATCAGCGCAATGACGTTGCTCCCAATGAGCAAAGCGTTTTGCCAAAGCACTCCGGAGCCCGCCGTTGTGGTCTCCATCAAACAAATTGACGAGCAAATTTCAGATGTCAAATATCTGATGGATGCCGCCGGTTTCGGGCAAATGATGTTCTTTGTTGACGCCATGATTAAGCCATACACCAGTGGCATCGACGGAAAAAAAGACGCTGGACTCATGCTGTTCTTCGCCGACGATTCTCCCATGCCTGAGATGGTTGGTTTTCTACCGGTCACCAACATGGATGCTATTCTCGACACCGTCTCTCAGATGGCGGAAATCGATGAAGGTGACGACATGACGACCATTATCATGGATTCTGGCGAGGAAATGTCAGTCAAAATGGACGGCGATTACGCCTTCTTTGCCATGAACGCTGAGATGCTTGAGTCGACCCCAAGCGTTCCCAAAGACATCATCAAAGAACTATCAGGAAAGTACAATATTGCTGCAAAGATTTTTGCAGAAAACATTCCTGCTGCGATGAAAGACCAGGCGATGGACTTGATTCGTTCAAGCGCCGAAATGACTCAATCCCAACTTGGCGACGAGACAAGTCTCGATCTTCAAATGGAACAACTTGATATGCTGATGACCCAGTCTGATAGCATCACGATCGGACTCGGCATCGACGAAGATAACAAGAATATGATTATGGACTTTGGCTTCAAAGGCGCGCCAAACTCCGATCTTGCGGCCAAGCTTGCAGATTCTGCTCCGAAGAAACCTTCTAACTTTTCCGGGTTCGTCATGGACGGAGCCGCCATGACATTAAACCAGTCAGGATCGATTTCCGGTGAAGACGCTGCAAATTACACCACCGTTCTAAGTGACCTCGTTCCTTCCATGATGGAAGAATTAGGCTACGAAATGGATCTGTCAGACAAAAAACTCGATACCATTGAAAAAGCTTTAAACACGCTCGTTGATGTTGCCGAAGAGACGCTTCAAAACGGTGTCATCGACATGGGTGCTGTGATCATGATGGATGAAGAGGACGTTAATTTCGCCATGGGCATGCAATTGACCAATCCCAAAAAGCTTGAATCAGCAGTGAAGGAACTCTCCAAAATGGCAGAGGAGCAAGCTCCGGGAGAACTTGAAGTCAATTTGAATTCGGGTAGCTACAAGGATGTCACTTTTCACACGATCAACGTTGACCTCTCCACCGGCCCTGACCAAATGCAAGAAGTTCTTGGTTCATCAATCGCGATGGTCATTGGCATTGGAATGGACACCGCTTACATGGGAGTCGGAACCAATCCAGAAAGCATCATCAAAAAAGCGATGGATGCGAGTGCCAAAAGTAAAGGCAATTCTCAGTCTCCGGCAATGGCGATGAGCTTCAACTTAGTTCCCATGCTCGAAATGGCTGCTCGTGTCAACGACGACCCAATGATGGACACGTTGATTGACACTCTGAAGGAGTCGGGAAGCAGCGGAATCAACATGACTTATGTCATCGACGATGGTGTTAATTTCCGAGTAGAAATCCAAGAAGGTGTCTTTGCACTTCTCGGAGCCGCCGGCACCCAAATGCAAGGCCAAGGTTTGGGCGGCAACGAAGATTTTTAATTCGTTGGAATTTAGTCACCTGAGTGATTAAAACTATTCAAACTTGAAATCCCAAAGGGCAGTCTCATCCGAGGCTGCCCTTTTTTACAATAAAAAAGGCCGGATCCAATTGGATCCGACCTTCGAAAACAAATACTTAACTGGCGATCCACACCGCCATTTTATGATCTAATTAATTTTGCGGTGCAGGAGTGGGCGTTGGTTGATTAAGATCAAACCCCTCCAAACTCTCGTTAGGGAAGAATGCTTTTTCAAATCTTGCATTGTTCTTTCTAACATTTTTCCGTTGCTGTGCCGCCCACGCCGCGAGAATCGAACCATCACCGTATTTTTGAGCTTCCGTCTCACATCCCCATTGAGACCATTGCTCGAAGGTAATGTTTCGAGATTTACAACTCTCAGCGAAACTAGCATCACACTGGCTGCAACCACCTGGCTGGCCATCACAACCCGGGCAAACAGCGGGATCCTGCTTAGCGACTTCCGGGCGGGGAGCCAAGAGAGCACGACGATAAGCAAATTCACCGGCAAAGTTATTTAACCAACCGGTCGTCTCCGCCGAGGTCATCGTAAAGTCAATTACCTTCGGGCTTATATTATTCACAGGTGACTGCTCGCTCGAAACGTCAATTCCAATCAAACCAACGCCATCGACACCAACGGCAGCTAGGCCGTACGAACCATCAGGGACATCGTTAAAAGCGAAAGTGCCGTAGTTGTCCGTGGTCGTTGAAGCGACGACGATGTCGCCCTGAAAGAGCATAACTTTCGTCGATCGGACATCGACCGGTCGGCCGTTAAGTGAGTTCATTTGGTGGATCCGGCCAACCAATCGCCCGTCAGCAAGTCGCGAAACCGGGCGGCTAGACAGTGACGTCGCAGTGACCGCCGCGGGAAGGTTTTTAGCGAGCCCTTCAAATCCAAACAGAGCAGCAGGAGCCGTCGCTTCCTGTCCTGTAGGATAAGCTCCGAAAACACGGA
>JAALLA010000010.1:23536-25434 GCA_011087765.1 Pirellulaceae bacterium | reverse complement strand
CAAGCTCCTCAACTCCAAACGAGGCGGCGGGAGCATCTGGCCCCTGGTTCGTCTGATAGGCTCCAAAGACACGGAAATTGACTTGAGGTGAGTAGTACTTGATCCAATCGGTGTTGATTGTCGTGCGATTCTGAAATGCAGTGGCACTAATTCGGTTTCCGATTTCACCTTTATTGTTGGGATTGTTTGGAAGGATATTCAAACCGAAGGCAAAGAAACCGTTGTTACCCCAACCAATAATCGAATAGGCGCCTTGGGTGACGTTGTTGAATTCAAAGCGTCCTCCGGCGTTTAGAGTCGTTTGCTTGACCAGTCGCCCACGATTCAACAAAAAGATCTGCATCCTCGAGACGTCGGCGCCTGCTGCCGCGGTGACTGAACCATCAAATCGGCCGTTCGAATCGACCATAATCCAGTTCCCTCGAAGTGTATCGCTAACGCGATCACCACTGGCAACGTGGGTGACTTCCTGCCAACCGGCAAACCGTGGGTTGACGAAGTTTCGCGTCTCTTCCATAAAATCCGAGTTAGTTGAAACTCCCGAACCAAGGTCTAAAGTTCCCGATCCGCCTGGAGCATTCAGATCTTGTGCAACGACCTGACTCGAAATTAATGGTAGACAGATCAAGGTGGTCAGAAATGAGCTGAAAACAATTTTTAGATTCATGGTAAGTTCTTTTCTAGCTGACAGCGAATAACACTCTTCCTAGATGCGGGCCGACACAAGCGAGTTGAACAATCACCAAGTGGATCAACGCTGCCAGTTCCTCAGTCAAACGATTTGCACGATGGCGATTTGCACGATGAAATCGAATGGTTTGGACAGTCCGCTAAGGTTCGAATCGACTTTCTCTTATCGATCAAGCAAGCCGGAAATAGACGATTAACAGGTTTGCAACGAAACCACTGACGCCTGTATCAACCCGGCGCGCATTTTCGATTTCAACCTTTACACGCGTCTTGGCGAATACTCGGCTGAAACGCGTCGGGTGGGCTCAGTAAGCTAATCAACTGAGGTAAACCCTGAGTGCAATTCCGATTGTGATGTTGGAATCCGGGCAGAAAACCCAACAACCATAACAATCCGTAAACTTTAACTCTCCGCTGACGTACGCGTGAATCAGGGAAGGTTTTTACCCCTGTAAATCAGCGACAGTTTTTTTTAATTCATCCACTTCTGATCGCAATTGAGCGACTTCCTGCTGAATCGCGGACCAGTCACCCTGCGGTATTTCCGCAACCGACTCTCTTGGAGGGGAAGTCTTCGGAGGCATTTCTATGTCCTCAGAATCAAAAGTCGAAAATCGAGATTTCAACCCATCGAGTTCGTCTACCTTGTAAAGACCGTGGGTCACAATTTGCCCACGTCCCGAAGGCGTTAAAGGAATAACCAAACGCTGTTGAATAAGGGATGCAACGATGGGTCGGAGCTCTCCCAAATCAGAGATCCTTGTCATTCGAGAAGCTCTTGCTCGTAATTCACCAAGTGTTTGTTCGCCGCGGAGTAACAATTCTGCCATCACAGCGAGTTCCGCCGCATTGACTCCCATCCACTCGTATAACTGGTGCTTGAATTTCGGCACACGCCCTCCCGAATGCACCTCGACAACGGCCCCAAGTTCCCGTAAATCATAAAGTGCCTGCTCAACCTGGTCCTCTCGCAGATCAAGTTGCGGGCTCCGATTACTCTTTTGGTTTGATGCGGTTTTAATACCGTTTAACGTCATCGGATAAATGTCAGGCGTCGTTTTTGATTTCTCTACCAGAACCCCGGCAACGCGACGCTGAATATAACTCAACGCACACCAGCGTACCGAGACAGCCATTGCTTCCTCCGCCTCGTGAGCTTTTGATGCATCGTCGCCAGAATTCATGTCCAACTACCCAGTCGAAAAATT
>JAALLA010000010.1:10493-23436 GCA_011087765.1 Pirellulaceae bacterium | reverse complement strand
CAAATAGCAAATACCCACGCGCGAAAAATAGCAAGCCCTGCCGAGTTTCCCCGTTGGCGGCTTGATTTTAACCACATCCCACTGGCATACTGACGCCATGTTCGATCGCACCCAACTTCTCGATACTATTAGTGGACAACGAAAAGGCATTGTCGCTACGTTGTTACGCGTCGCGCTAGGATGCCTCACCCCTATCTACCGCGCGGTAATTTTCCTCCGCAATAGAAAATTTGATATTGCAACCAAACAAAACAACGAAAAGATCATCCGGAATGCCGGCATTCCTGTCATCTCTGTTGGCAACATGACCACCGGAGGAACCGGGAAAACACCGATGGTCATTTGGATAGCCAAACAGCTTCGCTCCTGCGGTTGGCGCGTAGCGCTCGTTAGCCGTGGCTACGGCTCCGAAACTCGAAACGGAGTCGATGGACCTAATGACGAAGCTTTGGAAATGGAACATCGACTTCCTGATGTACCCCACCTTCAGGATCCTGATCGCTACCGCATGACCCAAATTGCGTACCAAGAACTCGATTCTGAGATCATTGTCCTCGACGATGCATTCCAACACCGCCAACTTGCGCGTGACCTCGACATTGTTTTAATTGACGCTACCGCACCTTTCGGATTCAATCGCTTGTTGCCCCGCGGCCTGTTGCGAGAACCGCTGGCGGGCCTTTCCCGAGCCAATCTCATTGTCTTAACACGCATTCACTTGATTTCTGTTCCCAATCGAAACGCAATCGTTCAACAGATCAAGCGTTACGCGCCCGGAATAGCAATCGCGGAAACACAAACCCGAGCCAGTCATCTTCTGCAATTCGATGGACAACAAGAACCGGTTTCAAAATTAGAGAGTCAGTCGGTTTTCTTTTTTTGCGGAATTGGTAACCCGGAAAACTTTAAGCTCTCCCTGGAAAGGCTCAATTGCAATATCGTTGGATCTGCGAGATTCGCCGACCACTATCATTATCAACGGAGTGATTTAGATCAAATTAGAGAATCTGCCCAAACCAAGGGCGCATCGATGATTGTCTGCACCCATAAAGATCTCGTGAAACTCGGCACCAACCGACTCGGCCGGATTCCCGTTTATGCGTTGGTCGTGGATGTCGAATTCTTGAGCGGTGAGCAACAAGTAAAAGAGCACTTAAAAAAATTAGCCCAACCGAAGAAATTAGCCCAACCGAATGACTAGCCGAATATAGTTATTCATTTAGCAGGTGATTTCCGCTGAGGAACCAGATTTCTAATTCGGCGAAACATCGGAACTTTCGGTTCCTCAATTTCTTGAATTTCGTTATCCTCCTCAGCCTTCGGGATCGTGCCAAATTGACTTGGAGCCTCGGGCTCAACCGGTTTGCCCACTCCCGTTCCCGCCGATCCGGCAGGTGTATCTTTCAATTCAATGAACTGATCAAGAAAACTGGGCCAGTAGCTGGTCAGCAACTGCCGACATCGCTCGTAACCAATTGGATCAGAGAGCAAGGGGGTTGTGCTCGCCAGCATTTGAGTCATGGCTTTGACGTCATTCTCGTCAAACCACCGATCAAACACCTCGACCTTATCGATACTCACTTGCCCGGGGCCCATCAGATCAAATCCAATCCGAACGTCGGTCAGTCCCTCAGAAGGAAGATCTCCAAAGTGAACAGCAAACCGCTTCCATCGCGCTTCGATTTGATTCGCTTCTAAATCAGGTGAAAGACTGCCAACGGAGCCAAATCGGTAGTAACTTACCCCTTCGGCTTGCCCTTCGAGGGCTAAACGTAAGGGTGGTTGCTGATCGGGTTTATCCGTTTTAAGCCAAACCGAAATAGACACCCTGCCAGTTTCGGTGACTTCAAATTTATTACTTCGAACCCAGACTACTCCATTTTCGTCACCTGTAAGCCTCAGCGAAGCGGCGCCCTGAATCACGCTGGGCTCAGGAGTTTCGGAGTGATTGATAAGCTCCACATATCCCTTTGGCTGCTCAATGGTGCTCCAGCCGATAAAATTTGATTGCCCGTCGAACTCAAAACCACTATTTTCGAGCACATCGAGCGGTTGGGGACTGGCCGATCTTGTTAATTTTGACTTGAGAGTAAATACGTGTCGCTGTAGCGCATTGTCTGCTGCCTCTGGGAGAGCAAAATCAAAGTCATTTATCACAGCTCCCGATTCCATCTTTCCACCTAGCAAACCGTAAGCTGGAATCTCAAAAGTAACCTGACTGTTGAATCCCTCAAGCGTTGCCTCCGTAGCCTCGATCGATTTATCTGGCATAGCCTCCGGCGACCTTATCACCTCGAAACGAGAATTGGAAAATGACTCAATCGTCTCGATTGGCGAAGTTTTACCACTCAATGACAGTCGGACACGATTAGGCCACGGGGACGCATTCGCAACATAGAAGTACGTTTCATTTTCAAATTCTAATTGCCTTACGGCTAAATGCCCTAACTCTGGTTTTGGAAATCGCTCTGACAAGACATCGTTGAACGGCGCATCGGGCAACCGCGCGAACACTTCCATTAGCTCTTCCAGTTCGGACGCCTGGCCAAACGACAACGTTACCCCGCCATCGATGAGCATTCGAGAATCACGATTCTTGATACTCTGAAGAAATCGTTGACGGCTCAGCCCGTTCCCCTGAAGCATTGGCTGCAGCCGCATCAATGGCGACTGCTGCTCTCCAAAAGGAACCTGTTCCTCGAGTTGTGCGAAGTGAGCCCACGTCGCTCGGTGCGAGAAGATATCACCGGGATAATTCAAATTTGAAAAAAACTGCTTCGCCTGATCAGAATTTTCAACATGAGAATCCACCCGCCGAGACGCCAGAGATTGCCCCGGGGCAATGCGATGCGGCTGGAGTAAAACTAACTCACCTTGATTATCCCGTACGGCAACATCCCTGCTCAACTGATCATCAAAGCCCATGTACAACATTATTTTCTTGAAATCTGGGTTGGCATGCAGGCTTGGAGAAAACGCCGAAGCTGTTTCATCATTTCGATATAAGTCCACCGGCGCTAGATACAACTTGCCCGCCGGCTTCGCCCGTCTCACTTCATTCGCCAAGTCTTGATACCAGAGTCGCATCTGGGCGGCACGCCATTGAACCCACTGGTCTGAATGGGTGCCAAGCAAAATCTCTTGAATTTCAGCCCATTCTTCCGGAATACCACTCAAATCAGACTGCGACTGAATGAACCTCTGAATTGTCAAAGCATCGTATCCCCAGTGGCGACCGGGCAACAAGGTAAAAGTGTCAGGTCGGCAAATCACACTGACTCCGTCGAATGCCTGGAATGACGCATAGCGATTCGATAGCTCCGAGACAATTCGACGAACGGAACGTTGCACCAAAGGATTAAGCGGATTGTAGATCGGAAGGCGATTACTAGCTTTTGTAAACTCTCGCCGTTGGCCATTGAGGTCGTACATGTCAAAATTAGAACTTGTACCATCTCGGCGACGCTCAGACTCCACTTCCGGCAACGGCCCCGATAACGCCAGAGTTGGCACCAGAACTAAACCCTCGCGTTCAAACATCCGGAACAACATTTCCAGAACGTCTTTGCGAATAGGGTCCTGGCCATTGGTAAAAAAAACACCCGTATCGTGTTTAGGGGAGGGCAGTAGTAGCTGACTCGGATAAATCGAGCTTCCGTCAGAAGCGACCGTGACAAACGCACCACCATACCCATTAGATTTTAAATACTCGACAAACCTCGTGCCGCCCTCATAGAAGAATTGCCAATCATCAAGCGGCTCACTGACGAGCGGGTCGATCTTCTCCAACACTCCAAAATTTTCAGAAAATAAAGGCATCTCATAGAAGGCCATGACCTTGCGGTTGTCGTCGCTTGCGGGCACTGCCCGGTCTTTCGCCGGCAAACGATCGGGACCTGCCTTAATCTCTACCGAGCCGATAGTCGCTTTACCCGTCTGATGGCGATTCGCAATCAAAAGATAGGGTGAACTCGTTTCAGGCCACACCGTCAAACGCAAACGTCGCGTTTGAATTCCATTTTTTGAACGAGGCATCAACGATTTTTCAATCTGCACTCCGGAATCAAACCCGTAGTTTGGAACTTGGCCGTTGGCATCGGGCTGTAATAAGCTGACACCAATCGCAGTTTCTTCAGCCGCCAGGTACTCAATCTCGATGACGTGAGGCTGGCCAAGCTCACCCACATTTATCGGAATCGCCTGCCATCCGCCGGGTGCAAGTTCACCCATCTCTCGATCGCCCACTTGCACCGGCGTATACCGGTTGTTCCCATAGATTTTGGGAGACTTTAAGTTTGCGAGCTGCGCAAGCTGACTCCAAGGCGAACTTCCCTCCACCTCCCCGGAAAGATTTGTCGAGTACATCAACCCCCAATCTTTCCCATTTGATTTTGCAGATTGGTTCGACAGAACCAAAACCTGCATCGAGCGACTTACCGGAGGCTTTCTCGAGCTAAAGGATGCCTGATAACGCTGCTGCTCTAATTCCAGTTCAATATTGTAGACCCCCTCTTTAAGAGGCATCCTAAATTTTACCGGCTGAGGAGGAGCCGAACCAAGGGAGTCCGTTTGAAATGAAATTGATTTCGAAATCAACGATCGACTACCAACAATCCCAGCTGGATTGGCTGACACCATTTTAATTCTGCAAGCCACCGCCCGCGCTAAAAACGGCGTCCGATTTGGGGCAATTGAAAATTCAAACTCCTCCCCCGAAGCAAACACCAAATGCTGACGGGGGAAAAATAAATTAAGCTCGTCTCCTGGAATTCTCGAAATCGAACAGCGGTTGCCAATCGAGTCAATCTCTCCCGCAATCACTCCACTCAAAAGCTGTTTTAACGAGAGCGTTTGCTCGTACCGGGATGCCGGCTGCTCAATCGAACTCAAGTCCAAAACGACTCGGGTATCACTATTGCCCGCCAACGTAAAATCAAATCCTCCATAGGTTGTCTTTGACCACTGCTGGACGTTCAAGACGTTGCCAGATTTTTCTATCGTTGCGTTTGCTTCAGCTTCAAGACCTAATGGCGATGGGTTGGAAAGCTCTCCGTTAACGACCGTTACCGTTCCGGCCCAAGTTTGCGGCAAACCTCCACCCCACGAGATTCTAAAACGCAAGTTTTGATTTTCAGCCGCTCGGGAACCAACTTCAGAATCAAACCGAAAAACACTGGCAGTCGGCAGAAGCTTGGTGGGAGATTTTAATGCCAACGTTGACGGTTGAACCGAATCACCGTTCTGCAGAAATCCAAAAGAAACCGTTGGCGATAATGTCCAAAATAGCGCAGCAAACCACACCATCACAGACATGTAGTTTGCCGTGAGTATCGAAAAAACGAATTTCGGACTTCCTTGTCCGGTCATTCGATTGACCTAAGCTAAAAAACAACTGAGTTCGTTTCAAAAAGCTACCGACTTTGCCATCTTCTCCATGCCCGCGAACTTTACCAATCCACTTGCATGCTATCCAGCCCAACCGAGCCCATTTGTGCTAGCAAGCCTTCGAATTCCATCCATTTTACCAGACCAGCCTTCGTCCGATCCCCTTAAAACACCAAACCCCACTCCAATAAACAGGCTTGGCCAGTGTTCCCACCCGCACGGGCGAGGAAGCGCCAAGCCTATTCCTGACGATCAGCGAGCTCAGAACTAAGCTCGTACCCCTCTGGCCAGCAAACCGCCCCCTTCGCCGTTAGATCCGTCAGCGCATTTTCCATCGCCTCGACAATTCCCGGACAGCGACGGCTGACGTCATTGATTTCCCATCGGTCATCCGGCTTCACATAGAGAGACGTTCGGTCGCCATCGGTAATTAATTTCCAGGCGTGTGTTTGCAAAGTGTTTACTTTTCCGGATTGTGTCCACGTGACTTCTTTTGTCTTCTCTGGAAGTCGAAACGCGAAATCTTGAAGCGACTGTTGCATTGGTTCATCTCCGGAAAACCAATCTTGCAACAAATGCGTAACCAAGGCCGGCTGCACCAGCGAACCTGAGCGAAGACTTCGAAAACTGCCGTAGCCATCACGATCGGGCGTCCGCACCATCAAGGGAACATGAAGTGATTCTCCATGACACTTTTCAAAATCATGAGCGGAATCACTTCCAACTATTCCATGTTCACCCAGCGGGTAACCTCGTGGGGACAATAGGCACAGCAATGTTGATTCACCCAGGCCCGTTTCCATCAAGTCGAGGACAACTCCCAGAAAATCATCGATTAGCGTTACCTGCGCGGCGCAAACCTGTTGGTAGCTTAGCAATTGGTCGGGATCATCATTGTCCGGATCAAACCAGCCCGAAGGTGGTTGACACCAATGGGGCGGCACTGGATCTTCCGAATTCGCTAGTCGATTTCGCAACTCAATGGGTGCATCCCAAGCCCCCGAGAGCCCGCGCGAGTGGAGCCATAAGCAAGAACCATTTTCAAGGGAAGAAACCGCTTGAGCTGCCTGCGCAAAAAAATGAGCAAGTTCCGTCTGTTCCATACCATGAGCAGGTTGTTCGTTGTTTAATTTTTCAAACGGCAAAATTCTGTCAAAATATTTTGACGATGGATGGGTTAATAGCTCGGACGCATCACTCAGCATGACAGGCGAATATCCTGCCTCACCAATCGTTCCCAACCAGTTTTTCTCATCTGAGCTACCCCAAAATTGATCGTAGGCATGCGGCAGGCTAGGGGATGCAGAAATCGCCTGGTCAAACAACAGACTTTCAGCGGCAAGGCGATTAAAATTGGGAGTCTCAAACAAAGTACTTCCGTAAGCACCCAATAAATTAGCTCCCAACTGATCAATCACCAGAACGACAGCATTTCGAATTTCAGGTCCGCTCATTGACAATTTTGGGTTCTTAAGGTGACCGCAGGAAAAACAGCCTAGGATAAAAATAAATCCAGTCCGAGAAATCACTGACAATAAAAAGGCCCGCTCATTGACGAATTTGGTAAAACCATCATATTGTCATCATGGCTTTAATCAAACAGCAAGACATCCGGTGAAAATACTGTGTACGATCAACAACGACTTATTGAATTAGTAAAACAGCACGCGCTGCGTTTTGGCGATTTCACTTTAGCTTCGGGGAAAAAAGCCAGCTATTATCTGGACTGCCGTAAATTGACCCTCGATAGCGAAGGGGCCAACGTGATTGCTCAAGGCATTCTCGAAACAATGGGAGACAACCTTCCCGATGCCGTTGGTGGCATGGCGATCGGTGCCGATCCAATTACCGCAGCGGTCATCACCTGTGGCTGGCAGGCAGGGAAACCGCTGAAGGGATTTATCGTCCGAAAAGAAGCCAAAACACATGGTACGGGGCAACAAGTCGAAGGCCCAATCGAATCGGGACAGACCGCGGTCATGATGGAAGATGTGGTCACGACCGGGGGAAGCTCGCTAAAAGCGATCGAACACGCCAGAGCCTTTGGTTTAAAAGTCGATCGAATCATTGCGATTGTCGACCGCGGTGAAAAATCTGCTGAAATTTTTGACGCCGTAGGAGTCAAGTTTACTTCGCTATTACACGTCGATGATCTCGGGGTTTAACGCTCCCTTGAACCCGCTCGCGAGCCAAGTCGGGATTGCCTCTCAAAATGCCCGGTTTGCATTTCGAATACGACAGTCGATGGCCCCAACCCTGAAATTGGTGGAATGTCTCATGAGATCCTGCCACCGATGTCAAACTTTGCGGGTCAACTAGACTTTCACAACTGCCTCAACTTCAACGATGCCGCTGGAATTTCGGGTCTGGCAAGGGTCTCCGAAGATCAGGATTGCTCTGCCTAGTTTTCCGATTTTTGCAAATTTACCGATAAGTCGGGTCGGCATACTTCCAACGGTTAGACGATGTGACAACAGGGAGTCTGCTCTCTGGAATTCGGCTTGGATATTTTCGAATGAACTTCGAAAGTGACTCCGTTCCAACCAAGTCACTCAGGCATGGATTCTAGTGCGTAGAAAAAAACTAGGAGAATCGATGAGATATTTTTTGCAAGTCTGTTTTACATTGGCTTTGTTCTTATTTTCGAGTCAGTCCAATGCACAATTGAACGAAGATGGTGTGATTGGGTCTTATCAATCTATCCTTTCGCGCGCCGGCTATGGCAATGAAGAACTGGAAGCAGCAGGTATCCGGCCCAAACTGGCTCGCAAACAATCGAATGAAGATTTCATTATCGACTCTCCGAAAACACCGACCAAGCCGGTTGAGAATCGCCCTCTTCGGTACCGTGACAGCAAGATTAACCTCGACACAGCAGAACCAGTCGTTGATTACGGCGGCTCTTACAGTTCGCCAACCTGGGGAAACACACTACTCCCCAACCGCGTCGGAAGCAGTCCAATTCAATTATCCAGTTCCGACCCACAAAACGACTTTGTCCCCTCACCAGGTTGTGATACTGGAGATTGCGAACCACTCGAGCGAATAAAAAACCATCAGAGAAATGCAACGCTGGTCGGAGGAGTCTTCGGAATTGCCCTGCGGCGCAACTATGAAGATGAGCTTTGTTTTGGCTACAACCTCAACGGGGATACGATCGACTCGACAGATGCTGAGTTCGGATCAATGAATGGCCTTGGAGCCTCACTAGCGCGGCGTAATGAAAGTGGCAAAGGTTGGGAGTCGATTTTTTGGTACCTTGACGACGAGGTAACCGCGTCCCTCGAAGGCACCACTTTCACGCACCTTACCGGACTCGATTCCATCACCCACGATCCCACCGGTGACTCTATCGAAGATATCTACAATGCTGGCTGTTGCTCAGAAATCTACCGCGACACCGAAATCCTGAACTTTGAATTCAACCTGCTTCGCAACGGAGGGCTTTACGAACTGCGAGGATGTCGCGAGGCAAGCTTTGAGTTTTTCGGTGGTTTCCGCCTCTTTAGTTTTGATGAAAGTATTCGCTACGGCAGCCAAAGCTGGGACACCAATTATCCAAATTGGACCGACTATGAAATCGAAGCCAACAATTTGCTTACTGGATTTCAAATTGGCTGTCGCAATGAAATTTCAGTAACCAATCGACTTCGAGTCATCCTCAGTGGCAGCAGTGGCGGATTTAACAACTTCATCGAGACGCAGCAGATGATCTCAGATGACAATGGCTATGTTGCGATGGATCATTCATCTTCTGAAAATCAAATCTCGCTGCTTGGTCAATTTGATGCAGGGCTGTCAATGCAAATCAGTCGCCGCCTCCGCGCTCAAGTTGGCTACCGACTCCTGGGAATTTCCGGAGTAAGCCTCGCTGGCGACCAAGTCCCTTACAATTTTGGCCACTCCTACGATCTTGAAAACAGCGATGTGAACGGCAGCTTAATGCTTCACGGCATGTACTACGGTGGTGAGTTCTGTTTTTAAATCTGCGCTTAAAAACAAACATGCAAAAAAAACACGCCGGAAACCAGAAGGTGTCGGCGTGCTTTGTGAATTATCGAGTTGCAAACCGCTGAACTTCAACAGTCCATCGCGATCACTTATTCGGCGCGATTGTACAGACCATTCTTCGCGGTTGCTGAGATGGGTTGCTCTCGACCTTGCCGTGCTCGGACAACAGTTCAATGATATGATCCATCACTTTTCGGCCTTCGTCGATATGTGCGTTCTCTCGACCGCGGAAAAGTACTGTGACCTGAACTTTGTCATTATGCTCTAAAAAGCCAATTGCCTGTTTGACCTTAAACCCGATGTCGTGTTCACCAGTTTTCGGGCGGACACGGATCTCTTTGAGCTTTGTCTGATGAGACTTGTTCTTAGTCTGCCGTTTCTTTTTGTCGTAGTTGAATTTCCCGAAATCCATGATTCGGCAAACAGGCGGTTTTGCATCGCCTGCAACTTCTACTAGATCAAAGCCCGCGTCTTTTGCTTTACTGAGTGCTTCCTCAGTCGGTATCACTCCAAGTTGATTACCGTCTTGATCGATAACACGAATAGGTGAGATTCTGATTTGTTCGTTGATGCGGGTCTGTTTTTTGTCGCTCGGAGGAATTGTTTTCCCTTTCTAAAAAAATCAATGGCTTACGCAGACTGACGATGATGCCAAGTTCGGTTTTGAACACCAAAAATGAACTATTTTCAGTCGGCAACTTGCTGAAGATCAAATGCGATCTTCAACGGTTAACTTCGTTTTATTGTACCCACTGGGGGCTTTCAAGGCGAATTTTGCCTTTGAGGATACCATAAATCGGATTCAACGTCCGGACGGGGTTCCTCAAGAATCGGGCGGCTTCACTGGATTTATTTACGAGCTCTTTCGGCGGACGGTTTTATCTGCAACCTCGGACTGAAATTTAGCGATCGCCTCTTCCACCGGAATCGCCCCTAAATCACCGTCTATTCGGTCTCGAATCGAGACAGTTCCGTTTTCCGCGTCTCTAGGCCCAACGATCATCATATACGGGATCATCTCTAGCTGACCATCACGAATCTTGGCGCCAAGCTTTTCGCTTCGATAATCACCTTTGACGCGTATTCCGGCATCTCGCATTTGAGACTCCACACGTTTTCCATATTCCTCTGATTTATCGCTAACCGTCAATATCCGCCCCTGTTCGGGGGCGAGCCATAATGGAAAACTACCGGCAAAGTGCTCGATCAACACGCCAATAAATCGCTCCATGCTGCCAAAGGGAGCTCGATGAATCATGATTGGACGATGAGGTTTGTTATCGGAGCCAATGTATTCCAGCCCAAATCGTTCCGGCAGGTTGTAATCCACCTGAACCGTTCCAAGCTGCCATTTCCGCCCGATGCAATCTTTGACCACGAAATCAATCTTGGGTCCATAAAACGCTGCCTCGCCAGGATCTTCACTGAATTCCTTGCCGAGCGTTTGAGCGGCCTCGCGACAGGCTTGCTCCGCTAAATCCCAATTCTCGGGATCACCTACGTACTTTGAGCTGTCAGGATCTCGCAAACCGACTCGAACGGTGTAATCTTCCATGCCCATCGCACCAAAGATTATCTTCACCAATTCGATGCATCCAATTAACTCCTCGCCAAGCTGTTCTTGAGTCACGAACAAATGCGCATCATCTTGGGTGAACCCACGCACGCGTGTTAACCCACCAATCTCGCCCGATTGCTCCCAGCGATAAACGGTTCCAAATTCAGACAATCGAATGGGAAGGTCACGATAGCTTCGCTGCTCAGAGGCAAACAACCGAATGTGATGTGGGCAATTCATCGGCTTCAACAAGTAGCCTTCGATTTCTCCCTCATTCATCAAATTCGACAACTCGCCGCAGGTACAGCCTTCCTCCGCTAATTGACTGAGATACTCCCGATCTACCAGAGGCGTGTACTGACTATCTTGGTAATAGGGGAAGTGACCTGATGTTTTATAAAGATCAAGCTTACCGATGTGCGGAGTAAAAACTTGATCATACCCCTGACGCTGCAAATGTTCCGAAATAAAGTCCTGAAGTTTCTGTCGGACAAAACTCCCCTTGGGAGTCCACAGCACTAGCCCCTGACCGACCATTTCATCGATGTGGAACAGTCCAAGACGCTTACCTAAGACTCGATGATCTCGTTTCTTCGCTTCTTCAAGCAACTCCAAATGAGCATCGAGCTCCGCTTGGGTAAAAAACGCAGTAGCATACAGTCGCTGGAGTTGTTCTCGTGACTGATCGCCTTTCCAGTAGGCACCGGCAATCGACAGTAATTTGAATGCGCCAATCCGACGAGGGGAGGGGATGTGAGGCCCGCGACACAAATCGAGAAACTCACCCTGCTGATAAAACGAAAGAGAGTCATCGTCCGCCAAACCGGTTTCGATATGCTCTACTTTGAAATCCTGATTAAGATCTTTACACACTTGAATCGCATCAGCACGCGGACGATCCAACCGCTCAAATGGCTCATCGAGGGCAATGATCTTTGCCATCTCTTTTTCGATCGCCGGAAAATCTTCTTCGGTTAACGGTTCGTCGCATTCCACGTCGTAGTAAAACCCGCCATCGATTGTCGGGCCAAATGCCAACTGAACCCCTGGCTTGATCCGCATCACCGCCCGCGCCATCACATGGGCGCAGCTATGACGCATGGTTGCCAATGCGTTCGGATCTTTCTTGGTAATGATCTTTAAATTAACAGGCTCACCCTGTGGAATCTCATAGTCCAACTCGACCGGTTGCAGGTCAATCTCGCCCCACAGGGCGTCCTTGGCCAAACGAGATCCGATGCTTTTGGCAACATCCTTTACAGAGACTGTGGAATCAAATTCTTTTAAACTTCCGTCGGGTAATTTTACAGTTGTCATTTTTCTTGCGTGCTACTCAAAACAAAATTCTTGCCCCCCGCGTTCACAAATCGCGGTCCTTGGCGATTGGGGAAGTATAGATAGTCTTAGACTTCACCGAAACATCGGTTCCCTTTCACCGTTAAATCATTGGGAAACAGAGCTCAGGCCTGTTGAGTCAGCCTTTTAACCGCTTGCCGGCGGTTGCTGGATTATCTCGGCAAGCACAACCCGCCCGGCAAAAAATCGTCATATAAACCTAATTATACCGAGGTTTGCCCCACCCCCGCCAGGATCATCCGGGGTGGCAATACGAACATTCAAGAACTTGACGAGAGATAAACTCCGGTTTCCCTTCACATTGCCGTAAGTCGCGGTAGAATGTGACGGCGTTGAAAACAATGCTTAGATAACTTACCCAGAGGAATAACATGCAAATGAGATGGCTATTAGTTCTCGGCTGCCTCCTGATCACTGCTTGCAGTAATCCGGGCGACGAGACATCCCAAACCCCAAGTTCTACGCCGGCCCAGGTCGCGTCGAAAACAGAATCCCCGGAAGCAACACCTGCTCCGGAAGAAAAGAAAGCGGAAGCACCCAAGGAAGAAGCTAAGCCTGAACCCAAACAGGAAGAAGCTAAGCCTGAACCTAAACAGGAGGAAGCCAAGCCTGAACCCAAACAGGAAGAAGCTA
>JAALLA010000010.1:9252-10393 GCA_011087765.1 Pirellulaceae bacterium | reverse complement strand
AAGCCTGAACCTAAACAGGAGGAAGCCAAGCCTGAACCCAAACAGGAAGAAGCTAAGCCTGAAGTTACCGAAGCCACTCCGGCTGAGCAGATTAAAACAATCATCGCCGATTACACCAAGGCCAGCAGAAGCCTGATGACCGAAGCGAGAAAAATGCCCGGTAATGAAGGACGTGATTATTATTACGCAAACCTTCCCAAGCTACAAAAACAATGTGGAGCTGATCTAAACGCAGTTGTCGCTGCCAACGCAGATAATCCCGCTAACTTCGACGCCATCATGTGGATTACCATGAACATGGCCGGCTCGGAAGCTGGGACCAAAGCAATGGACACATTGTTTGAAAAGTACATCGACAACGAAAAAATGGTCAACCTTTGCACAGTTCTCGCCCAAGGCAGAATGCCCGTAAAAAATGCAGATGCAAAGCTAGAACAATTGATTGAAGAGTCGCCACACAAGGCTGTTAGGGCTTCAGCAACGATGGCTCTGGCCAAGAACGTCAAAGACGAAACACGAGCAGAAGAACTATACGAATCTCTGATAGCCAACTACGGAGATTTGACAAGTCCGATGACTCGCGGCAAGACGTTTAAAGAAGCTGCCGACAATGCTCTCTTCCAATTGAAATATCTAAGCATTGGCAAAATTGCTCCCGATATCGAAGGGGAAGACCTTGATGGAGTTGCCTTTAAACTGAGTGACTACCGCGGCAAAGTTGTCGTTCTCGACTTCTGGGGCGATTGGTGACCACCGTGCCGGGCTATGTACCCACACGAGCGGTCGCTCGTACAAACGCTTGCTGACAAACCATTCGCAATTATTGGTGTCAACAGTGATCGTGACCTGGAAAAAATCCGGGCAACAACCAATCAGAAAAACATCACATGGCGTAGTTTCTGGAACGGTCCTCAAGGAACCGGCGGTCCCATTTCGACTCGCTGGGGTGTTACCGGATGGCCAACCATTTACATCATTGATGCTGAAGGAAAAATTCGGTACAAAAACGCGCGCGGTCCAAAAATGGACGAAGCACTTACTGAATTGTTAGCGGAAATGGGCCATGAAGTGGATCTTACGAACCATGAAGATCCCGGTGAAGCGCCAAAAGATGACGCAAAGGATGACGTTAAACCTAATC
>JAALLA010000010.1:0-9152 GCA_011087765.1 Pirellulaceae bacterium | reverse complement strand
TTCTCCGACTTCCACGACTCTTCCGAGGTCGTCATCCAGTCTTCCAAATCAACCCCGAGACCATCCGCGATCCGGTTGATGTAATTAAAGTACGAAATCACCTGCGTCGCGATCGTAATTTGATCATCCGCCAAACCAACTTTTCGCAATCGATCAATGTTCGCCTGCGACATCTCTGCTGGCCGGCAGGTCAGCTCGACTGCATAGTCGCATAGCGCTGTATCTAACTCGTTGAAACCGCAATTGCGATAATCAAAAACCAACAACTCAGCTAACTCTTTATTTCCAGACTCCAGACCGAAGTCTCTGGCATGGAACAGCGTTCAGTAAAAACAATCATTGGCGTTACTGACAACCGTTGCCAACATCTCACGTTGCGCCCCGGAAAGGTGATTGTCGGCCTTCATAATGGAAACGTAGAGATTCATCGAAGCGTTCGCACTTGCCCCATCCTGGCTCATCACCCGGATAATATTGGCAACGTCGCCTGCCCGCTCAACCGCCGACTGATATAGCCGCGCAGTTTTTCCGGTCGCGTTCTCAATTGAAACTTGTTCGATATAGGCCATCGGTCACTCTTATCTCTGAAACTCAAAATACTTAGATTTCAAAAACGATTGATTACAATTACATTTAAATCCATTAGAAACTCCAAAGCCAGTGGCAAGCAAATCCAACCTAACTTAATTCGGTAGGCAAGATGACTCGAAAAACATTTTCAACGGATTCTGATTTCGAAAAAAAGGCCGGATACTCTCGAGCTGTCGTGCAGGACAATTGGTGTTTTGTTTCGGGAACCACTGGCTACGATTACACAACCATGTTCATGCCTCCTGACATTCAGGCGCAAACCCAAAACTGCCTCGAGACGATTCGACAAACACTTGAGAATGCAGGATTTGCACTCTCCGATATCGTAAGAGCCAATTATTACGTGACGAATCAGGCCGACGCCGAACTTGCGTTTCCTGTCCTCGGAAGGGCATTTGCGTCCATTCGTCCTGCCGCCACAATGATTATCTGTGAATTAATTCGCCCTGAAATGCTGATCGAAATCGAAGTGACTGCCTTGAAATCGAAAACCTAAATCGACCAAAGAAACTCGTTAAGCGTCAGCGCTCAGGCGTTTTTCAATTTCGTCCTTGACGATTTGAGTATTAGCTTTTAGGTAGACCGGAGGATTAGCGCACTCGCTGGTGATGCCCTCAAGCTTCGACTCATGATAGCCCACTTTAAAATCAGTAAACTTCAGCCCATGAGCCGTACTGATGACGACGGTGCGATCCTTCGGTTTAATCACTCCGCGATTCACCAGTTTTTCCAGAACCGCAAGTGCGACGCCAGTGTGAGGGCATGTAAACATCCCCGTCAAATCTGCCCGGGCTGATGCTGCAGCAAGTTCCTGTTCTGTGGCTTGCTCGACAATGCCATCCGTTTCCTGAACCGCCTTGACCGCTTTCTCATAGCTAACGGGATCACCGATTCGAATCGCGTTGGCCAATGTTTCGCCCGCGGTTACCGCGGTCTTGCCCGAGAACCCGGTTTTGTAGGATTGGTAAAATGGATCCGCCCTCTCAGCCTGGGCGGCAACTAATCGTGGCATTCGATTGATTAAACCGAGATCCATCATCAAACGAAAACCTTTATGAAGGGCACTGATATTTCCAAGATTTCCAACCGGGATAATGATCCAATCCGGGACTTCCCAATCGAACTGACGGCAAATCTCGATGCCCACGGTTTTCTGACCTTCGATCCGCAGACTGTTCATTGAGTTCGCAAGGTAAATACTTTGATCCTCAGTGACCTCCTGAACAATCTTCATGCATCCATCAAAATCGGTGTCGAGAGCCAATACGTGCGCTCCGTTAGCAACCGGCTGTATTAGTTGCGCGGTACTGACTTTTCCAGCTGGCAAAAATATGATTGCCGGAATTCCAGCATAGGCAGCGTAGGCAGCCAGTGCTGCACTCGTGTCTCCGGTGCTCGCGCAGGCGACTGCCTGCACAGGATTGCCGGGCATCGTCATCATCTGTTTCACAACGCTGACTAAAACGGTCATTCCGAGGTCTTTAAAACTGCCGGTGTGACTGTTTCCGCAAAGTTTGATCCAAAGCTCCGACAAACCAAGCTGTTTCCCAAGACGGTCAGCCCAAAAGAGATTGGTATTCCCCTCGCACATGCTGACAACATTCTCGTCACGCAAATCTGGAATCACCCATTCTCTCATTCCCCAGACGCCGCTGCCAAACGGCCAATTCGTGGTACTCGCCCTGGAATCGAATAGTTGCTGCCACTTGTAAGCATTGCGATCCCGCAACGGAGCGCGGTCGTGATAGACCTCCAACAACGAATTGCATTTAGGGCACCGATAAAGAACGTCGTAAAGCGAATGCCTGCCTTCACATCCCGCGAAGCAGCGAAAATAGACTTTTTGATCGGTTAATTCAGGAGAAGGCGTGGCAACAGCGGACATAAATATTCCTAGATCAAATTCAATGAACGATGTTCCGATGATAGAGCAATCGAGACCCTTACGGCAAACGCAATCTAAAAAGAGTCACTTCGCCGGGAATCCGGGGCAACAGATTCACAGCATAACGCCAAAATTACAGTCAAATGCCCCTAAATGAACTACTCGGTTACGAGTTCGCGTTGATGATGTCTACCAATGCCTTTCGGTCAATCGGCTTTGGGAGGAATCCATCTGCACCGGCATTATACGAATTGCTAACATCCTGAGGCTGGACATTAGCGGAGATCACAATGATTCGCGGCTGACTGATTGCCAAATTGGCACGAATTTTCCGCATCGCCTCATAACCATCCATCACAGGCATTTGAAGATCCATAAAGATCAAGTCATAGGGCATTTTGTTTACAAACTCGACCGCCTCCAAACCATCAACAGCCACATCGGCCGTAAATCCAACTTGACCTAAAATCTTGACAGCCAGTAAACGATTTACAGGATTATCCTCAACAATCAAAATCTTAAGTTTTTTGTCAGTCTCAACTTCAATTCGATCACTCGGCTCTGCTCGTTGACGCGAGACAACTCTGAGCGGAAGTGACAATACAAACTCGGTCCCAACTCCAACGGTGCTACTCACGGTTAAATCACCTGACATCAAACGGCTCAAACGCCTCGCAATGCTCAAGCCCAGGCCAGTTCCTTCGTATTCCCTGGAGTGGGAAGAGTCCACCTGTTGAAACGGACTGAAGATTTTTTCTATATCTGAAGATGGGATTCCAACTCCCGTATCAGAAATTGTGAATAGCAAATTTTCAGATTCCACACATACGGTGACGGTAATCTGACCTTCCGATGTAAACTTGATGGCATTGCCAATCAAATTCACCAAGATCTGCTTCACTCTTGGCTCGTCTCCCAGAATACACTCTGGCATTGACGGATCGAATTTTATGAGAATCGGCACTTCACTCACAGTATTTGCTGATGTGCAAACCCGAACCGATGCTTCGACTAACTGTTTGAGATCGATCGTATTTTCTGAAATCCTCAGTTCGTTGGCTTCGATTTTCGAGAAATCAAGAATATCCGTAATCAAATTGAGCAAATGGTTACTTGAGTCCCAGATAATATTGGCGTATTCGAATTGCTCAGGATTCAAAGATGTATCTCGGATTAAATCCGACATGCCGATAATCGCATTGAGCGGTGTTCGAATCTCGTGGCTCATGGTTGCCAAGAACGTGCTTTTCGCGCGATTGGAAGAATCTGCCATTTCCTTGGCACTGATTAATTCGTCCGCCTGTGCTGCCAGCATGTCCTGAACAATTTTTAATTGCCGTACGGTTGACTGAAGTTCTTCTTCGCGCATCGCATCAGATATCTTTGTGGCGGCCATCGAGGCGATCGTCACAAGGATCTCTTCATGCTTTTCTGTGTAGAAATCGACTTTAGAATTTTCAGAATCGATAACACCGATGCACTCTCCATGAAGCACAATCGGCACCGCCAGTTCGGACAATCGGAATTCATCATCGAGGATGTAACGTGAATCAAGTCGAGTGTCCCGAATCCGCTCTGGTTTTAAATTTGCCGCCACCGAGCCGACGATTCCTTCTCCGATCGGAATCGTGATGGGGTCAACAATCACTCGCCCCTCGGGGCTCTTCGGGCCGTACGCCGCTGCCTGAACTAACTCGCCGCTTGTTCGGTCGATCAAATAAATCACACAATCATCGAACCCAATCCCGGCAATCGCACGATCGGCGATGAGCCAAAAGATGTCATCGAGGGAAGATTTTTGAAGGAGATCCAGCGCAAAGGTGCTAAGCAGCTTAAGATAATCTTCAGAATTTAGATCTTCCGATTTGCTCATTCTCAATCTCAGTCCCAGGCTCTTTATAAATTCGACACTTCCGACGTTTTGGAAACACCCCTCAAACACCAGATGTCACTGGCAGATTCCCTCGTAGGATTCTCTCGTGGTTAATATGGAAGTACGCATCAATAACGCTTCCGTTCGAACCTGCCACCATTGTAGTCTTGCACCTCATCGCGATCCAAATTCGCATTCTGGCCAAGTTTTCGTAAAAATCACCCCTTTCTTACCCACGAAGTACAACCAGGGCGCTGTAACCCTTAGAACATATCAATAATTCCTCAGGCGACAGACCAACCTTCGGCCCCTGGAATTATGGAAACGCAACTTCGATGCCCTGTCCGCCAATTCATTCCCCAGTCATTTCGCAGTCATTCCCCAGTCATTTCGCAAGGTCAGCGGTACAATAAGAGAATGTGAAAAACAAATGCAATGTCGATAACATTGATGGACCAGCTTTTTCATGCCCTTGGATCAAGAGACTGAAAACCAGTAACTTCGAACTTATATTGTAAGGTTCGACCCAAATCTGACTAACTCAAAATTACTCAATCTAAAAGACTAGCTGCATGAAGATCGCCCGCTTTGAGACCGAACATTTTTTTGCTCAATATGAATTCAACACCCCCTATCAACTTTGCAACTCTGATTGCGAAACCATGTCGATCGAAACCTTGCTAAAACTGGCGGATGTTTCGATCTCTGATTTTACTCAGCAAACTCTGGGCTACACCGAATCGCAAGGGAATCCGAAACTCAGGGAGAACATTGCCAATACTTACCAGTCGTGTTCACCGGAAAACGTCATCGTCTTGGCCACTCCGGTCGAAGGGATCTATCTCACTGCTCGTGCACTGTTGAATCCCGGAGACGAAGTGATCGTACTCTCACCGGCTTACGACGCCTTGATCAACATGTTTGAACATGTCGTTGGAAACGAAAATGTAAAAAAATGGAATTTCCACCCGGCCGATGACGGATGGGAATTGAAAATTGAAGACCTCGCCCAGCTTTTGTCTCCTCAAACAAAAATGATCGTCGTCAATTTTCCGCACAATCCAACCGGTTACGTTCCCACTCCACAAATGCAGCAGGAAATAATCGCCGTTGCGGAACAAAATAACATCTGGCTTTTCTCAGATGAAATGTATTTCGGACTCACTCACGAGGGGACCAGCAAAATCCCATCCATGGCCGACCTTTCAGCAAAAGCAATCGTACTTTCAGGGCTTTCAAAAACCTATGGTCTTCCTGGCTTACGAACTGGCTGGCTTGTGGTCCCCGACGCTCAACTCATCGATGATTATATTAACTGGAAATTTTACACCAGCATTTGTTCACCGGGGCCGTCTGAATTCCTCGCTACAGCAGCCCTCAAAGTCTGGAATGAATTACGACAACGCAGCCTATCTCAAATCAACTCGAATCTGCATATTGCAGACCAGTTCTTTCATCGATGGCCAGAACATTTTACTTGGCGCCGACCTTTGGCTGGATCGACCGCGTTGGTGCGATTCCACGTCAACTCGGTAAACCACATTACCGAACGACTCGCGGCAGAAGCCGGTGTGTTAATTCAATCCGGTAAAACTCTCGGCAGTGATGATCAACACATGCGTATCGGATTGGGGCGGGCAACATTCGCGACAGCACTTGGAAAATTTGACAATTGGCTAACCGACAATCCAGCGATCATTGAAACCCAAAGCAGTAACGGTTGACGATTTGCTAACTTTCCGCGGGCACGTCCTCATTCGTGATAACTAAAGAGACCCTACCTTATAGAGAGTATTGATTGTGAAATCCTTATTCAATGAGCTTGATTCCACTGATCGGAAATTTGGATCCGGATGGATCAGCGGCGCCTTAGGACTACTGCTTTCAAGCATGGGTTTAGCCGCAGTCATCTGCTTTCTATACCCGGAGTTTCTAACTCTCCAGGAAATTCGATACGGATTTTACAGAGAAAATTTATTTTGGATTAGACCACTTTTATTTGCCGTGTTGACCGTGGCTTATCTGCTCGGAATAACCAATTTAGCCCTCCGAAAAAACAAAACGTTAGGGTTCGCCACCCTCGGTCTCGCGCTAACCGCAAGCCTTCTTGGTGGAGCTTCAGCCGAATCAGCAAAAAACATCAGGGGAGACGTTTCGCTTGGACTCGATTTCTTTTTCCTGAACTTGATAATGCTGGGCGCACTATTTATCCCGCTCGAGCGAATTTTCAAAAAAGTCGATCAACGAATATTACGATACGAGTGGCGTGAAGATCTATTATATTTCTTTATCAGTAAACTGTTCATTCAGTTCTTGACCCTGCTTTCACTCGCACCCGCGCTCACGTTACTTGCCAATACACCCTGGGCCAGTGGGCTCCGGGAAGCAATCGCAAGCCAAAACATCGGACTCCAAATTTTGGAGATCATGTTCTTTACAGACCTAGCTCAATATTGGTTCCATCGCTGTTTTCATCGATTTCCACTACTTTGGAATTTTCATGCGGTGCATCATTCAGCCCAGGCCATGGACTGGATGGCTGGCTCGAGAATGCACATCATCGAGGTCATTCTTCTACGTAGCTTTACAACCCTGCCGATGTATTTGATTGGATATGCTGAACCGGCGCTTTACGGATACATTCTGCTGGTCTACCTCTCATCGGTATTTATCCACTCCAATATCGGCATCCGTTTTTATTGGCTTGAATACATTATTGCCACGCCTCGTTTTCATCACTGGCACCACGGCATTGAAAAAGAAGCGATCGACAAAAACTATGCGGTTCACTTCCCTGTTCTCGATATGATTTTTGGCACCTACTACTTCCCCAAAGACAACTGGCCTCAAGGCTATGGAATCGAAGGCAACCCTGTTCCCAAGCATTATTGGAATCAGTTTTTGTATCCCTTCTTTAAAAAACGCATGGAAAACAAAACTCCGACTCCCAATCTTTCGGAGCGATTAAATGAAACTGCTGCGCCCCATGAGACACCCACCCCAAATGACTAAAATTGAATCCTCAGACGGCAATTACCTTCTGTTTGATTTGCAGGCAATACAGGTCAGCGACGCCTCATGTTGAATTCAAAAGACAATTGGTGATAATCAGCTGAACCGATCCTTACCAACCAACGCTTTATCAACGGATGCCTCGCGCGTCCAATCCGGAGAACCGAATGCTCAGCGACAAAATGCAACAGGCACTCAACCAACAAATTAATGAAGAGTTTTGTTCAGCCTTTATTTACCTTGGCATGTCGGCCGAAGCTGATAGGATCGGACTACCGGGTTTCAGTAACTGGTTCAAAATGCAATACCAGGAAGAACTCGGACATGCCGATCGTTTCTTCAATTATATTTTGGAGAGAAACGGTTCGGTTGAATTACTTCCTATTGGAAAACCGGAACTATCCGGTGAAACGCCGCTGAGCCTATTCGAAAAATCACTTGAGCATGAAAAACATATCACCGCATGTGTTTCGAGTTTAAAAGATCTCGCACGCGGTGAATCGGATCATGCAACAGACGTTTTCCTAGAATGGTTCGTCCGCGAACAAGTCGAAGAAGAATCCAATGCTCAAAACGTTATTGATCAATTACGTCTCGTTGGCGAAAACGCCAACGGCTTATTTTTAATTGACCGCGAATTGGCAACGCGCACCGCCACTCCAGCCGAATGACATCGAATCAAAAGCGCGACTCCGGGTTGTAAATCATCACTACCAGATCGCGGAAAGAAAAGTCAGCTGGAGAATTAAGTCGATAAGCGATTTAATTTGATCTTTGGATACCTCAAAACCCCTTCCGAAGATTCAGTCACCAAATTAACTGCTGGATTGACTAAGGACTATCTATTCGGATTTCACATCAAAGATCGAAATTGATGCAAGACAACTGAAATATGCGTGAAAATACATTCTCTCCCGGGCCCTCCAAAAACACGGTGATGGATGCCAATAAAAAGATCCGAAAAGTACCTTCAAGTTGGATCTTGCTTCCCCCAGGCGACGCGGCATTAACGCGGCGGACAAAGGCTGCAGGCGACCACTGGATTGTCAAAGAAAAAAGAGGGAGAAGAATTTACTCGAAAGGCGTTTGGGCGCCGAAAACTACGATCGAACAAATCCGCAAAGACCTGGACGCCGAACGCTCCACCGAAGCCTTTGCGAAACGAAAAAAAGCAGCCGTAAAACGCCGCGTTAAAATCCAGGCTGAATATGTAGATGATTTTCATGGCGCCGTTGTCTCCTTTCTGAACTTTCATCCCACGCATTCCCATTTGGCACAACGGATGGCGACGGCCGTAACCAGGCACGCCACCCCCGTTGGCAGTGGAACCGTTGCTCGCACTAAAAAAATTCCCATCGAACACAGGGCTGAAGCCGCAGTTATCGCCTGGATGCGACACCAAACCACAGGCTATGACAACATGGTGATTCAGCGAGTTAAGGGTAAACGGCGTGAAATCAGACGAAAACTGGCGAAACGATCTAAGAAGCTTTTGAGTCAATACCGAGAAGGGGAGCCTGTTTCATTGGATTGCCCACTTCAAATTGCCCTGACGAACAAAAATTAACCCCGAAACGATTGTACCATGAAAAAACTACTACCGATTCTGCTACTTGCGATTCTGCTTGGCTGCGACACGCCTCCAGTAAGCACCACTTCCAAAACAAACACTTCCGCAGTAGAGAACAGAATTTTTTCTGCAGATGATTTTAATGGGCGTTGGCATGGAATTGCCAAGGTCATCAACAAGTCTGGAAGGTTTGACTGCAACCAACACCTGACAATAGAAGT
>JAALLA010000158.1:4424-10008 GCA_011087765.1 Pirellulaceae bacterium | reverse complement strand
GAAAAAGAGAACGTCGCTGCCACCAAAATTAGAAATTCGAAAGTACGTTTACCAGACATGATAAGAACTCCGTAAAAGGTTGGGGTGAAGGGGAGGTTCGCCGCCTCAACTTTATTCGAGGTCCGCGACTTGAAACAGAGTCAACCGGTTCGTTAAGTACTAGGCTAAAACCACTCTTTGTCCGAAAAGAATCTAGGTCTAACTATCAGTCCTTCGCTAACGGCAACGCCAATACGACAGGTGAATCAAATTTTTCAGATCTTTTTAGTTAGGATTTTTATAAATTCGAAACAACGTGCGTCGCCTAGTATTGGCAGAGCAAAAAAGCAAAACGCTAAGAAAAGACAACCAGCACGCCTTGCCTGCTGTCCGGGTTCCAACCTGGAAAAATAAACGCAACCGACGTCGAACCGCAAGATCTTCCGTTCGACGAAATAAACAGGCGGTGGCAAAACCTATTTAGATACAGCAATAGGTTTGACTCAATTCCTGATTTTATCAAAGTTTAAACCGCAGATTTCTTTTGATTCTCGGCTAACAAAATCCACTCAAAGAAAACTGCCGTATGGGAATTACCGGGCGCAATCAGCGTTTGAAAAGCTGAGGTGCATAAATCCAATTTAACTTGATGGTTAACTGAACGAAGCTTCACGATTCAAAATCAGAAATCAAGGGTATATCCCATTATGAATCAAGTTCTTGCTGAGGCAATTTCTTTAAACCCTCTGTGTCCTTCAGGTAGAAAACCAAAGTGAAACAAAGGATCACACCAATCCGTTTTCAATTTTCTGTTGCTGAATCGGCACCATTTGCAGAGTTAAATCCGCTCTGGCAATCTTGAAAATCATTGGCTGTCAAACAAACGTCCATCGTGCGTCCCCAGAATAACCATATCTCCATCGCTGCCGGAGGCCGGAATCGGTGAACCGCCAAGAAAATAGCCAAGGATTTGCTCAGATTCAAAGACGATATCTGACCCATCTTCATTTTTCTGAACAATCTTAAATAACGATTTTAAATTTGGTACCGAAACCCATGGTAGCAAAATTGGCGTTCCAGAAGGGATTGCACTTTCAACAGTCGAAACATTATCCGCCAGCTTTACGTCCAGCAGCGTTTCACAAACGGCTGGCAAATCGAGGCCATCCGGGTAATAGGAATTAGAAAGTTCGTCGTGCTCATTTAAATATTTGCCGACAAGTTCATTAAGCTTCTTTGGGTAAGCCCCTGTTTCCTGTTTCCAAGCCGCCAACGCGAGTCGTTGCTTTAAGTATCTCAGCACTCGCAAGTTAACTCGTTCTTGCGAATAGATATCGAAATTAGTCTGGTAACCCATAGGCACGCCCTCCCTCATGGGAGCATAAGCATTGTTCACCTCACCTGCGTTCCTCGAAGTCCGACTTCGAACAGTCCAATCATCGGGTGTTAATCCGCTGCCTTTGCAAAAATTTCGCCAACCGTCCCATTCCGACAAAATCATAAACTGAGCTTTTCGTTTTTTTCGCTCTGTTTCCCATTCTGAATCGAGACGACTAGTTTCCTGGTTTCGTCGATATAAAAAATATCGGTTTTCGAGCCAATGTTGATTCTCAACTGAAAACGACGATTGAATCAACAATTCAACATCATTTAATCCATTGAGCAATTCACTGACCTTCCGGTCCGGCTGATCAGCCCACCAAATATATTCTCTAATTTTGTGAAAAGAGAGGCTTCGTGGCCGATGCATCAACACCGTAATTTCGGCCATCATGGCGCGACGGTATAAATCAGAATCACTTCTTTGGATCGCATACAATTTAAATCTCTCAATCAGCGCTGTGATAGATCGATATTTCCTCGCCCAAATCGCTGAAACAGCATCTGGAGGTAGAAAAAAATAATAGCGCATATCCGGATTACTGACTGCTTCTGTAATTCGATCGAATGTAGGCCTTTGCCCATCAAACAGTTCATTTACTCCGGGAGTTTGTTTCAGTATCGCATTATCGAAGTCAGAATCATCCCTCAACTCAGGGGAAAGATTTTTTCGGAAATCCTCGCAAGCTCTTTCCCACTCACCAACGGAGGATTCCATTTCTTTTGCTAAATCAAATCGACGATCACCGGCATTTCGAAGAGCAGTAGGATTTTCGAACAGTCTATCCAGATCTTCAAACGCAGGCTGAGCGGAATAATCATTCAAACGATCAGCCCGCAATCCAAAAATACAGCTTACAGAGATTGAAGCCATTACTGCGATCGCTATGAGAGTTGCAGGTAATTGCTTTGTTCCTCGAATCCACGATGGAGCGTACCACCAGGACAGTAAAAAAGCACCGATACCGACGGGCCAGCCAAAGTAAAAAACGGGGGCTTGATACCAATTTAAGTAACGAACCCAAAGAAGCGTTCCCAAACAGGCAACCAAGCCAATCAACGCATTCAGAATTCCATGTCGGCAATAGATTGATACGAGTTGGCCAACCCCGGCCACTACGAAATACATCGACGCAGAACGCAGGGTAAGCGTTAAAAAGTAGGGCAGGAACATTGAGATTCTGCTGGCTGAACGATACCACTGACTAGTCGAAATGGCTTCGTTGATTGCAATCATTTGATATTGACTAACAAAGGCTGAAAACGCAAACCGATTTACGATTGCAATCACCAGAGTGACCCACAAGCCCACCACGAACAAAACCAATACGCGAGACAGCCAAACGCGACGAGGATAGTCCGCCCTCTGTTGGAAAAAACGGTAGGAAGAACCTGATTGATCACTTGCAAACAAGGCCAACCCAAAACCGCAACCTAAAAATGCCGCAAACAAATCATTGGAAAGCTCAATCCAATGAATCGAAGCCTCTGACGCTTGGTTTCGATATAAGGAAGGGAACGCCATCGCAATAAAGTCAGTGAAAGGCAGTACGACAACCACATAGATCACGCCAAGCGCCACGGCAATCAAACATCCTACCCAGTGAATACGAAAAGTCTGCCAAGCCAAAGAAGCCAATGAACCGCTAGGGCCACCGAACGAACGCTTAAACTGCCCGTCAATTGACTCACTGATACCGCTACGATTGCTGCGTCCCAATTGATTAAACCGCAACCAGTCCCCTGAATGGATAAAGATCCCCACCAATAGTAAAACAATTTGGATTAAAAAAATAACGCAAAATTCCAAAACACCCGCTTCTTTATCCAAAACAATGTCAAGGAAGCCACTACAAATTAACCAGAGAACAAAAGGCACAAATACCGAACAAGTAGCAGCCAACAAAACAACATTCAGGGTTTTCTTTAAATAGCGAGAGAACATCAAGCTCCACAAAAAACACATTACTGGCATGAGAAAAGCAATCGGAAGACTTCGACCGAGTACCGCTTGTCCTGCTGACAATGCCAACAAATTACGACCATCAAAAAACACCGCGAACAACACCTCGGCAATTACAATCGCTGTAAAATAAAAAGCGAAGAAACAAACACCGGCGGTCAATAATTTTATGTCTGCTAACTTCTTACCGGAGAGTGGCAAGCGGGCAAGAAACGTATCCGTTCGATTTTCCCGTTCTAGGGAAAACGTCATTGCGCCACATACTAATGCTGCCATCACCGCACCACCAAGCGCAAGCCCAATGAACATCGAACTATTGTCGTTGAGTGACTGTGCTGCAAAACAACCAACAACCAGCATCCCAACCGCAGCAAGCGACAATAAACCGAGGCAAGCCGGTAGCAAAAGCCGGCACTCTTTCCAAATGAGATGCTTGCGTCCTCTCGCTAGATCGCCTGTGCCGTTATCATTTCGGCTTTCTGTTGCCTCGCTCGTGGTTATAGACATCGCTTAACCGCCGCCTTTCTCTAAGTTACATCCGCCCACATTCGTTTCTGCCGTGGACGATTCAACTCCAGATTCAGGAATTTGCCGAATCTGGGAACCCAGATAGGCCACAAAAATGTCTTCTAACGAGGGAGTGTTCACTTCAACTTCCTTAACGCCCTCGATATCTCTCAATTGCCAAAGTAAATTTGGATCGGGTTTTCGAACAAAGACTTGTTGTCGCTTCTTACCCTCGCCCTGTCGAGAAAGAAGACACGCATCAAAAACAGGTAAACTAATGTTTGGGTTGGATACCGTAATTACCCATTGTTCAATTTCCTGCTTCAGCGTTTCCAACCGATCACACACGCGAATTTGACCTTCGTTTACAATCGCCACGTAGTCAGCCACCCGCTCCACTTCAGGTATTTGATGACTGCTTAAAAAAACCGTGCGATTCGCTGCGGCAACGTCGACCATACTCTCGAGAAATTTCCGACGAACAAGAGTATCTAGCCCGGACGTCGGTTCATCCAATATCAACAAATCAGGCTGATGCGCCATTGCGAGTGCAAGGGCTACTTTCGCATGGCCACCTTTCGATAAGGTCTTGATCTTTACATCGAGGGGAAGTTCAAAATCACCGGCTAACTTTACAAAATGGTCGTAAAAACCCGTTGGATAGAACCCGCTGGTAAACCACCCGATTTCGGAAACTTTCATCCACCCATAAAGCGCTGGGGCATCCGGCACGTATCCAATTTGCCTTCGGATCTGGACATCGTTGGCGGTTGGTTCAAGACCGAGAATCTTTATAGTCCCGGAATCAGGATGCTCCAGACCCAGCATTGTCTTAATCGTAGTCGTCTTACCTGCCCCATTTTCGCCTAACAGGGCAAACACGACGCCGGATGGAATTGAAAAAGTAATGCCATCCATCGCCTGGACCGAACCGTATTTTTTGGAGACATTGCTAAGTTCCACAATTGCCATGAAAGAAGTCCTATTTCTATAAAGAAGAACGATTTTTTGCGTAACTCGTTTTTGATTTCTGAAGGCACTTAGCAACTAAATTTTCAACCTCTTCGTCAGACAGATGGCTTTGCCGTGCCTCCTCCATTACTTGTAACATTCGCTCCGACAACAACTGTTTTCGAAGAGTCTTGCACTGCTTAACCGCAGTGGAAGTTACAAGCAATCCTTCGCCCCTGACAGTTTCAAGGATGCCTTCATCTTGAAGCTGGCGATACGCCCGTGCTACAGTATTCGGATTGACAGCAAGATCGCGAGACAAATTCCGAACGGACGGTACCAACTCCCCGATTGCAATTCCCTCACTGGCAATCGCGAACGCGATCTGACGAGAAATTTGCTCGTAAACTGGCACGCCGTTGGTTTGGTTGATCTTAAAAAACACAAGTAAACTCGCTTTGCTCATACGTGAACCGCTGTACTACTACGACAGTACAGCATTTCGACATTTTGTCCAGCCTACCTTGGGAATTTATTTGGTCCGCCGAAGACAGAAAAAAGAACCGGCGTGGTTGGTCAAAACAATTGTATTTTGCCCAAATCACTTACTCGCCATTTTTCTCGGCTGTAGGAACGGATTCACTAACGCTTTAATACCATTCCTGATTACGGCGATATTACAAAGGAGAAGCTTCAACTAGAACAAGGAGAGAAGCCATAACCACAAAAAAAACCACGATAAAACTGATTAAAATTGCAAGACACACAATCGGTGACGAATCCCAAGCTACATCATCATAGACA
>JAALLA010000158.1:0-4324 GCA_011087765.1 Pirellulaceae bacterium | reverse complement strand
AAACGTCGCTGGCATCGGGACTCGAAGACAAGCGCGATGATCAGAACCACCACAATTGGAATCAATGCCCAGTCTGAGATCCCGGTGACTCCAAACACAACACTGATCCACAAAGCTGATCCGAAATACGGTGGAATGAACCCAAGCATAATGTGCGATCGAGTTTTTATCTGATACTTAATTTGGTTAATCTCCTTATCGAGGTCATCACGAAGCGACGTCGATTCGCATTGCTCTCGCTCTTTCTGGTGCCGGTTGCCCAGATAAACCGAAAACGCGAACTGCAACCAGCAAACCAGCGCGACCAGCAACGCGACGAACTCCCATCCAAACAAAGCTCGGCAGGAATCAAGTCTTTCCAGCACACCAGAGCCGTTGAGAAACAACAACCCCGATACCGCAACCAGCATGACCGAGGTGCTGCCATAGGTCTGAAGATGTTGCCGAAAAATTAGCCGACGAAACCGCTTGCTTTTCTTTCGCAGTAAATTGTGCAGGCCTTTTTCATTAACTCCGTAAAAAGTCTGATTTTCTTGTGAATTCCATATAATCTGAAGATCTTCAAATTGCATATTAGTCTTTCTTGTCTGACTTTTGTGTAAGTCGATTTTTAATTCGATTCAATTTCACGCCGACATGGTTCTGTGAAATTCCCATCGTGTCACCAATTTCCCGGTAACTGAAACCGTCAAGCATCAATAGAGTCAGCGATCGATCGATTTCATTAAGTTGAGATATCTGTTCGTAGAGCCACTCTAGCTGTGGATTCTCAGGATTGGCACGTTGGCACAGCAAGCGATCCTCAGGTTGTATCGCTTGATGCTTGTCGCGGTGACGTTTCTCCTTTTTGGACCAGCCGATGGCGGAGTAAAATGCAACACGATAAATCCAAGTGCTCACCGCAGAATCACCACGATACCTTGGAACGGAATTCCAAAGTTGCGTGGTCATCTCCTGGAACAGATCGTCTTGGTCGTGAGGGTTGAAGGCATAAGCACGCACCACCTTAAACAGCAGACCTCTGTGTTCGGCAAGCCACTCTTCGAAAATACGTTGCTGCTCGTTTGGTTTCATGGTTCGACTTTGTCGTAAGGATCATTTCAACCTAACTAGTGATCCGACAATCTGGTTTTATTACAGAAAATAAAAATCTTTGAGAAATTCGTTGCGGCACCCACCTATTCAGGGCGATTTATTGGACCACCCCACAGAAAAACCACCGCAAGAGTGATTGGGCGGATGCTCGCAATTATAGGAGTTCGCTACAAACTCACTGCACCAAGACGTTTCCATAAAACAATTCACGGGTCGTGAATGAACTCATCTGGCGTAATAACCAGTTTGAAAATTCAAAGTGAACCTCAACCATCGTTTTCAATAAAAACTTACAGACTCCACCATGACAGCGACAAGGTCAGGCTATTATTTCATTCACCACCCGAGCCGCTTCAACCCCCGTCAATTTTTGGTCCAAACCTTGGAATGGGAAGTTGAGCTTTTGGTGGTCAATTCCTAGCTGGTGCAACAGCGTGGCGTGCAAATCTCGGACAGCGACAGGATTTTCAGCGACATTGTAACTAAAGTCATCGGTTTTCCCGTAAGACATTCCGCCTTTGATTCCTCCCCCGGCAAGCCACCCCGAGAAGCAGCGTGGATGGTGATCGCGACCGTAATCATCTCTTGTCAGCTTCCCCTGGCCATACACGGTTCGGCCAAATTCGCCTGCGAAAACGATGAGCGTATCATCCAGCAGCCCACGTTGATCGAGGTCTGCGATGAGTGCGGAACAGGCTTGATCAACATCGTACGCCTGACCTCGCAACTGTTTAGGAAGAATCGAATGATGATCCCAACCTCGATGGAACAGCTGAACAAACCGCACGCCCCGCTCGACCATCCGCCGGGCTTGCAGGCAGTTTCTGGCAAAGGATCCATTCTTGTGGACCTCAGGCCCATAACTCTCGAGCACCGCCTTCGATTCCTGTGATAAATCGGTCAACTCGGGAACGGAGGACTGCATACGAAAGGCCATTTCTTGCTGGGAAATAGTCGTTTCAATCTCGCTGTCACCAACTTCACCAAGGTGCTTTCTATTGAGTGCACCCGCTGCGTCAAGCATCCGTCGCCGCACCTCAGCGTCGACCCCCTTGGGATTCGACAAAAACAGAACGGGGTCACCGTTGGTCTGGAAAGCAACCCCCTGATGTTTCGATGGAAGGAATCCGCTACTCCAGAGTCGGCTATAAAGTCCCTGGACATTTCTTGTACCAC
Organism: Pirellulaceae bacterium; assembly: GCA_011087765.1. Taxonomy (GTDB): domain Bacteria; phylum Planctomycetota; class Planctomycetia; order Pirellulales; family Pirellulaceae; genus Mariniblastus. The sequence continues at coordinate 2,053 of JAALLA010000158.1, read as the reverse complement.
CTGTCCAAAATGCCGAGGTTAGTACGATAAAGTCCGGCAAGTCTTTATTCATCGACCCCAGGCCATAACTCAGCCACGCCCCCATACTCGCTTTACCTGGCAATTCGGAACCTGTGCAGACAAACGTCTTTGCCGGATCATGATTAATCGCGTTCGTGTTGAGTGACTTTAAGATGCAGAGCTTGTCGGCCTGTTTTGAAAGATGCGGTAACAGCTCGCTCATCCACAGACCGCTTTCTCCCGCCTGATTGAATTTGAACATCGAAGGAACAACTAACTGTTCTTTTCCGCGAGTCATGGCGGTGACCCGCTGGCCCTGGCTTATACTCTCCGGAAGTGGCTTTTTATATTGTTGATCAAGATCAGGTTTGTAATCAAACAGATCAACTTGACTGGGAGCACCCGCCATGAATAAAAAGATAACATGCTTAGCTGCTGGAGCGGGATTGGTCTGTGCCATAACGTTCTGTGGCAACAGGGAACCGAGTGCAGATACCCCGAGCCCCATCCCTGATGTTTTCAGAAATTGCCGTCGGGCTTGCAATAAATTATTTTGATCCATCTCAGGTGTTCTCAAGTTAATTTGTAACTGGAAAGACGATTCAAGAACGAGTTTTCGTGATATCCAAGTTGTACAGCGTGTTAATGATCATCGCCCAGGCTGCAATCGCATGAGGCGGATACTTGCCATCAGTCGCTTCATTGGCAAACGTCGCTGCTAACTTGGGATGCTCTCTATAAACAATCTCAAAATCGATCCGTGCTTTCTGTAGAATCCCCAGCTCCTGACCGTCCGGAACTCTACCCGTTATTGTTTCGTAAACGGCAGACAGCCTACCTTCGTCACTCCAGCTAAGTACCTCGATCGCCAATGCTTGTGCCGCTTTCATATACTGTTCTTCGTTCATCAACAAAAGCGCCTGTAGCGGAGTATTGGTCCGTTCTCTGCGTGCCGTACAGTCCTCCCGCGTTGGCGCGTTCAGAATGGTCATTTGGGGAGGAGGCATCCCCCGTTTCCAAAACGTATAAACGCTTCGACGCACCACCTGATCACCCGAATCCGCCACGTACCGGCTTGGATAAGAACTCGGTAACGCGACCGACTTCCAGAGCCCTTCCGGCTGAGGTGGCTTAACACTCTTGCCACCCATTCTGTTGTTAAGGACGCCACTGGTAGCCAATATTTGATCGCGAATTACTTCGGCGTCCAGTCGATAGCGTGAGCCTCTCGCCAACAGTCGATTTTCCGGATCCTTCTTGAATTTTTCTGGCGGTGCGTCCGAACTTTGTTGGTAAGTCCTGGACATAACCATTTCCTTCATTAGTGACTTCACATCCCAATCTGATGCAACAAATCGCGCCGCCAAATAGTTCAAAAGGTCGGGGTGGCTAGGCCATTCACCCTGGGCACCAATATCTTCAGACGTCTTCACAATTCCAACACCAAACAATTGCTGCCAAAACCGATTTACCGCCACCCGCGCCGTAAGCGGATGGTCTTCACTGACAAACCAGTTCGCGAGATCCATTCGGTTTTTAGGGCGACCCGTGACTTCCGGCATTGGAGGCAGAAACGCAGGCGTTCCTCGTTCCACTTGCTCCCCAAGGTCGTCGTAGACGCCTCGAATCATGATATGAGCCGGCCGGATATCTTCCCGCTCTTTCATCACCATCGCGGCGGGAATTAACAGCTCAAGCTTGTCCAATTCGCTTCGCAATTGGTTGCCTTCCGACTCCATTCGTTTAATTCGATTTTGCGTTTCCGCAGACTTCTCTTCCGGCTTATTTTGATTGTCAGTTTTTTCAATCGCAGAGGCACGAACTTTCAAATCCGAAATTTCTTTTTGCAGTCTCGATAGTTGATTTTTTAATTCGTCTCGACCCCGCTGTTGCTCCTGACTCGGTAATTCAATGTACGGTTTTTGCAACCCTCGTTTAAAATCATTTCCAGAACGGCCACCCGTCTCCGGAGTCGCATCAATATTATTAAAAAATGCGTAAAGTTGATAAAACTCGCGTGAAGAAATTGGATCGTATTTATGGTCATGACAAA
>JAALLA010000009.1:41223-42620 GCA_011087765.1 Pirellulaceae bacterium | reverse complement strand
AAGATCGAGACTACGACAAACAGAATTTAGTTTTCAAAGCAATCACGATTAGTTTGTTGCAGTCTCTGAAGCCAGATTAAGCTAGGTGTCAGTAAAGCTGGTGTCAGTTAGTTGCCTGCAATTGCGGGCAAGAGTTCTTTGGCTCGTCTGGATCTATGTAAGAACTACATGTGAGTTGAACTTTTTTTAGAGTTGGTTCAGGTCGCACTTGGGATTTCCTCGAAGAGATCGAAGTTCTGGCAATTGTTTTTGATTGGCATGGCAGTTGCAGTTCATGCCATTCGCGATGGAATTGAATTCACCATTATGATCTTGGATTCCGAGTCAGTCGGTTGCAGTCGAACAAGATGCTCTCCAGGGTGCGCGAACCTAGTTTGGTTCGATTGCGTAAAGGAATCAGTCTCTGTTGCGGAACGCTTTGAATCTAAGGCAATCTCATCCAAACGATGAACTTTAGGGCTGACTCAGTACGTAGCACCCGCCAGTTTTTCCAAGCGTAATCGCCTTCCATTTGAATCGAAATGAGAAGGCTTTTTTTTGTTTTTGGAAAAGGTGGTCAAAGGCCAATTTGGGCGACCGTTTGGGTGGAATGTTGGCGATCAAAACTAGTCGATTTGGGCGACAAGTACGGAGTCGTGCACACCTAGCAGTAGGTCTGTGTCTGTGACAGCGACAAAATGATCGCCCGATTTAAGATCGTCGTTGGTCGACGCCCATTGATTTACAAAACTGAGAAGTTCGTCTTGTTGAAAAGGTGATGAGCAGAGAACAGGGGTGACGCCCCAAAAAAGAGACATTCTACGGTAGCAATTTGCTTGATCCGTGATGCAGATCGTGGGGATAAGATCGCGTTGTTTCGATTTAATTAAGGCGATTTCAGATTCGCGACTTGCGATCACAACCATTTTTGCATGAATTCTTTTGGCAATATGAGCTGCGCCAAAAATAACGGCATCAGAAATTTCCCAGGCCGAGGCATAGTCTTCGCTTCTCATGCGGGCGCGTTGCTGAGACAGTGATTTTTCAGTTTCGGCCATGATTTTGTTCATCATTTGCACCGCTTCAACGGGATACTCACCGATGGCTGTTTCACCGGAAAGCATACAGGCGTCTGCTCCGTCATGAATAGCATTGGCAACATCGGTTACCTCGGCGCGGGTGGGTTGCTTGGAGGCGTGCATGCTTTCGAGCATTTGCGTGGCAACGATGACCGGTTTGCGAAAGCGGAGGCAAGTTTTGATGATTCGTTTTTGAGCGGCGGGAGTTTTTTCAATATCAATTTCAACTCCTAGGTCTCCTCTGGCGACCATGACACCGTCAGTCGCTTCGATAATTGAATCGAGTGCGTCGAGTGCTTCTCTTTTTTCAATTTTTGCAATGACCATGGCTTGGCTGTT
>JAALLA010000009.1:0-41123 GCA_011087765.1 Pirellulaceae bacterium | reverse complement strand
TGGGTTCCACGTACGAATTTGATCTCATCCCCATTGTTGAGCACCAGTGGGTTTTGGCTTAGTTGACCTAAGCGAATTTTAGGGCCGGCCAGGTCGACTAAAATTCCTGCAGGAAGTCCGGTCGTTTGTGAGGCAGTTCTAATGTTAGAGACAGCCAGTTCATGAGATTCTCGAGAGCCGTGGGCCATATTGATTCGAAATACGTCGACGCCCGCTCGGAGTAGGTTTTCTAAAATGGCTAGAGTGTGAGACGCCGGACCTACCGTGGCGACTGTTTTCGTTCGTGCGTTACTCAGAGATTGGACGCTCAATTTGCATTCCTTGTTAGAATTCTTGGAGACAAAACAAAGCGACACATGTGGCAGCCGTGTTCAGATCATCTGTCTTCCTCTAGCGGTGGCCTCGAATTGTAAGACATGTTGAATATCGGCTCTATCCACCATTTAGCGAACTTAAACTGCCTCTAATTGAAGCAAAACAATGGTCGCTTCTAAGGGTTGTCATTGCCCCCTTGTGAGTTGTGTGAAGCTAGAATTGCCGATTGTTACAAATTGTTAATATTTAGAGATTGGGAGGTTTAGTCCTTGAATTCTAAATTTGATGGGGTTAGACTACTCGGCAACAACTTTGAATTTTTGCACTTTGATGCCTCAAATCTGGATTTATTGATGAATAAAAAGTTATTTCTTGGAGTCGCTTCTGCGATAATCGCCGTGGGAGCATGGTCGAATGTTCTTCGAGCTGATGTTTATTTTTCCGAAGGATTTGATTACGCGGATGGTTCTTTGACCACCGTTTCTTCAGACTGGACCAGGCACAGTGGAACCGAAGGTCAAATCCAAGTTTCAGGCGGAAAAATTACTTTGACCGACTCACAGTCGGAAGACGTGAATCGCTTGATCGGCACCACAGTCACCACCGGGACAGTGTTCGCTGGATTTGATTTCTCTGTTTCGGCGTCGAATCCGGGTGGAACTGACTTTGAGTATTTCGCACACTTCGGGAATGGCACATCGGATTTCACCTCTAGAATGGACATCAACACTGCGGATGCCAATGGATTCTTAGTTGGAATCAGTCACACAAGCACAGCCCAGGCTAGTTGGGGCACGACTTTAGATTACGACACCGTTTACAGGGCAATCATCGGTTACGATCGAGATTCCGGAATCGCAAATCTGTGGATCGATGCGACGCAAGAATCGGATACGTCCATCGTAACAACGACCTCAGACAGCAATAATGTTGAGGGATTTTATTTCCGTGAATCAAGTTCAACGGTCAACGAAACAACTGTTGTCGACGACTTGGTTGTCGGTACAACTTTCGCAGATGTCGTCACCTTTAGCTCCGTTCCAGAGCCGAGTAGTCTTTTCGTACTCGGGATGGTTGGCTTTGCGGGTTTAGCTCGTCGCCGAAGAAGCTAGAACAATATTTGAAAATACAAGAAGCGGCTAATCTTTGGATGGCCGCTTTTTTTATGCGCTAATCATAGTATTGAGAATTGAGATTTAGATTGGTTAACGACTATTCGATTTTGATCGACGGGTACAATCTGATTTTCCAGTGTGGGCTGGAAGGCAGGTCGCGGACGCCCGCCTCGCTGCAACGGGCAAGGCACCGATTGATTGGAGAATTGAAGGTCGGATTGACCGATTCGATAAGGAAACGCACAGCAATTGTCTTTGATGCAACTCGTTTGCCTTCAGGGGAGTCTGAGCCAACACAAACCGATAGTGGTTTGACCATCATCTATGCGATCGATCATGAAGACGCCGACACGCTGATTGAATTATTGATTCAAAAGAATTCGACCCCCAAGAAATTAACCGTCGTTTCAAGTGACCATCGGCTTCATAAGGCGGCTCTTCGACGAAAATCAATTCCCATTGATAGTGACCAATGGTTTGATCAAATTACTGGCGAGTCACCAAAGAAAATGGCAGGCAAGCCAAGTGAAGAGGAGAAACCGCAGATCGAGAACTTGAGTGACGTTGATTGGATGGCGGAATTTGGGTTAGCCCAAGGGGCATCAGGCGGCAGTCAGAGTTCTGATGAGCGATCCAAATCAGAGGAGTCTTCTAATTATGATCCTTTTCCGCCGGGTTACGCGGACGATTTACTGGGTGGCAATGAATCGTAATGAGTCGCGGCGTTGTGGGTGTGGAGTAATTTGGGTGCACCTAATGAGTGCTTCAAAAATTGGGGGTAACGGTGGCTGATTTTGATATTGCGTACGGCGAAACTGAGTTGCGTGAAGGCGGTTACGTCAATGACCCGGTCGACCGCGGTGGTGAAACTCATCGTGGAGTGGCGAGAAAATTCAATCCCGACTGGAAGGGGTGGGCATTGGTGGATCGCCTTAAGCGAGAGAATCCTCAGAATTTTAAGGCAGTAATCAATGAAAATGTAGAGCTCAGTTTATTGGCAAAGGAACTGTTTCGCGTAAGGTATTGGGTTCCCGTCCGCGGGGATGAGATTCCGGATCAGCACATTGCAAACAAGGTGTTTGATACAGGGGTGAATCAAGGGGTCGCGCGATCCGTACGCTATCTTCAGGTTGGGTTAAATCGTCTCAATCGGAATGAGAAAGATTATGCAGATATTCAAGTCGATGGAAAATTTGGAGATCGTACGTTAGCGACAATTGGGGAGTTTCTCGAATTGGAGAAAGGGCGCCCGGACTATTTATTGAAGCTTTTGAATTTGATGCAGGCTGCGCATTATCTCGATGTCATGAACCGAGATTCGACCCAGGAGCGGTTTGCTCGGGGGTGGCTAAACCGCGTCGACTTATGTTGATCGCGAGGAACTTAATTATCGCAACGATCTAAAATGCCCGTTGAGGTTGGTTTTCATCGTCAGTCGGCGAAACGCTAGTCATGGTTCCGCTGATCTTCGAGAGTAATCACCTAACGACTGAGGGTGATCGCTTTGTCCGAGATGTCTTTTCGGCACCAGGCTCCGTCCCAGCGGATGCATTTAATTGCTTTGTAGGCTTGGAGTTTTGCGGTGGCAACGGAATCTCCTAATGCGGTGACACCGAGGACTCGGCCGCCGTTGGTGACCACATTTTGTTCGGCATCCAGTCGGGTGCCAGCGTGAAAGACTTTGACGTCTTCGATAGCTGCAGCATCTTCAAGACCCCGAATGACTTTTCCTTTTTCATATTTCCCCGGATAGCCATCGGAAGCCATGACCACGCAGACGCTGGGGCGTTCGTCCCATTGGAGCGGTCCAATTTCACTAAGTCTGCGATCGACGGTTGCTTCCAGTAGGTCCAGGAAGTCAGTTTTAAGTCGCATTAAGAGTGGCTGGCATTCGGGGTCACCAAATCGAACGTTGTATTCGAGAACTTTCGGCCCTTGGGGCGTCATCATCATGCCGGCATATAAGATGCCGCGGAATGGATTACGTTTTCGTTTCATCACGTGTACGGTTTGAACCAGGACGTTTGATTCAACCCAGCGAAGCGTTTTGTCGTCAATCGACGGCGTTGGACAGTAGGCTCCCATACCTCCTGTGTTGGGGCCGGTGTCTCCGTCGTGGGCGCGTTTGTGGTCTTCGGCGGGGGGAAGTGTGAGGATCGTTTGTCCGTCAGTAATCGCGAGGATACTGGCTTCTATTCCCTGAAGTCGGTCTTCGATGATCATTTTATTGCCGGCATCGCCAAACTGTTTTTGGCGAGCAATGATGTCGATTGCTTCAAGTGCTTCGTCCCGGGTGCCGCAGACAATGGCGCCTTTTCCGGCGGCCAATCCGTCTGCTTTGATGACGACGGGGCAATCCTCGGGTGTTTCGCTGTATCGTTCATTAATGAATCGTTCAGCCGGTTCAGCGCTGTGGAATTCTTGGAAATCAGCGGTGGGAACGTCGGCCGCTCGGAGAACGTTTTTGCAAAATACTTTACTGCCTTCGAGTTGGGCAGCGGCCCGCGAGGGGCCAAAGACTTTCAAGCCAGCATCTTCAAAAGCGTCGACGATTCCATTGCAGAGTGGGATTTCCGGACCGACGACCGTAAGTCCAATTTCATTTTGTTTGGCGAAGTTAACCAGTTCGGTGATATTGTCAGCCGCAATTTCGATGTTTTCCACATCTTTTGCAGTACCGGCATTACCAGGGGCAACGAAAACACGATCCGCACGAGGGCTTTGCGATATTTTCCATGCGATGGCGTGTTCACGCCCTCCGCTACCAACAACGAGAACTTTCATGATGTTACGATTTTCTTGAAATGGTTGACTTCAAACAGGCGTCATTTGACTGAAGAACGATTTTAAGGGATTGAAAGATGAATGACAGGGGCAACAATGGACTTCCGAGTCGAGTTCATGAAATCCATGGCCAATTTTGTTACAATAGGACAGATGCTTTAAGCGTCTTAATAATATAAGAAAATCCTAATCCACATTCAGGAATCGATAATGAAGCGAGTTTTTTGCTGCACACTGTTGTTTGTTTTATGCGTTACGATGAGTTCTGTGGCGTTGGCACAGGATGGTTGGGGTAATTTGACCGGCCAGATCGTCATTTCAGGTGATGTTCCCGTCAACCAACCGGAGGATGTTAAGGATAATCCGGACAAAGAGGTTTGCTTGGTCGACGGGAAAATCCCACTCGATGATGGTGTTGTCGTCAATGACAAGAACCAGCTCCGTGATGTCTACGTAATGATGTATACCGGGCGGGGAGCAGATACTCCGGATACTTATCACCCGTCTTATGATGCTCAAAAAGAAGTTAAGTTGACACTGGACAACGTTAAGTGCCGGTTTGTCCCCAAGGCCAGTTTTGCCAGGCCGGGTCAAACTTTAATACTCAAGAACAGTGATAACGTCGGGCACAACTGTCGCATTGCGACCATGGAGCATGAGCATAACGTCAACATTGTGAAAAATGCGGCGTCGGAAATTGTCTTGGGTGAAGAGAGCGATAAGATTCCGGGTGAGGTGAAATGTGACATCCATCAATGGATGGACGCGATTATTCTAATCCGGGACAATCCCTACGTGTCCATTTCTGACAAAGACGGAAAGTTTAAGATTGAAAATATTCCTGCGGGCGACTGGAAGTTCCAGTTTTGGCATAAAAAGGGAGGTTACCTAAAGACCATTGAGGTAAAAGGGTATGAACCGGATCGGCGCGGTACAATTGAAGCAACGATTAAATCCGGCGAAACTCTCGATCTTGGTACTCTTTCGTTGCCAGGAGAAGCGTTGACTAAGTAGTGAATGCCACGGTTCGCTCTAGAAGAGATTGACTGACAACCGTTTGCTCGGTCGAATGGATATCTCACGGACGGGGCGGGTTTGTGTATGAGACTGAATCAATCGACACCCTTTTGCCTCGATTGGCAAAAGGGTGTTTTTATTAATCTGGAAGCCAGGCACGCCGACAGCTTTATTAAAACGGCCAAGTTTTCGAAGGGATGGATTTTTTGATGGTGATCCGAAATTCGTGTTTTCTGATCGTGTTGATCGTTTTAATGGGCAGTTTTGTTGGTTGTTATCAGCGTACTGTAGCACCTGCGTTGACTTTTGATCAAAAAAATGCCGAAACTCTCGATAATGAAATTAAAAAAATGGAGTGGGATTAGTCGCTGAGTCGCTGTTTTGGGCGAATCCGGTGGCTCAGGTTAAGGAAATGGGCTGAGAACGGGTTTTACAGTAGTTCTGTGACAATTTGTCCGGTCGACAAATTGGCAAAATCAGACAAAATATAGTGTTGCTTTACCGATAATTTTTGCGCCATTCCGCTCCGAACTGTTAGGCCAATCTTCCAAGATTGGAAATTTCGTGTTTCGACTGTTTTTCCAACTCACAATCATCAGTTCCGCATTGCTGGTAACGGCAGGTTGCGAGAGATCCGAACCTCCGGTTTTTCGATTTAACTCTGTCGAATGGGTGAAACAGGAAAAGACGCATCTCTCAGAGGGAGAGCATTTTCCTGAGGAATACAAGACGGAAATCGGAACGATCATGACGGCTCTGTTCGGGACGCCGGATGATCCCAAGTTTCCATTCTTTCTTGGCGATGAGGATCCCGCTCACGATATCATCTCAATTGATAATCTTAGAATGTCGGCGGGCCCGACTCGCGTGGATAAAAGGAAGAGTGCCTCTGGTTTGTATCGCGAGCACTGTGCGCACTGTCACGGGATTACAGGAAACGGAGCCGGTGATACCGCTGCGTCTCTGGAGCCATATCCTCGCGATTTTCGGTTGGGGAAATTCAAGTTCAAATCAACACCTCTCAGGTCACCACCTACCGATCACGACTTAACTGAAATTTTGGTCAATGGAATTCCCGGGTCGGCGATGCCATCGTTTAGGACCTTGCCGCCGGAGCAGATTCAGTCTTTGGTCGAGTATGTCAAATACCTGACCATGCGAGGACAGTTTGAGCGTTTTCTGTTGGGGGAATTGGCAGCCTTGGATGGTGAACCTTTGATTGATCTGAGTTTGGTTGACAAACCAGACGGGGAAGAACCCTCGGACGACGATATTGAGGAATTCGAAGAGCAGATGTATATCGTGATTGGTGAAGGTTTGCAGGAGCGGATCATTGATCGTTGGCTCCGGACTGAGCGGAAAGTCACAAAGATTGAGCCAGCGCCGCCCGAGTTTGATCTTAAGCACGAGGGGCACTCCGAGTTTGTTCAGCAAGGCAGGGAATTGTTTTTTGCCAAGGGCAATTGTATGCAGTGCCACGGAGACACTGGAATCGGCGATGGCCAGTTAAACAATTTCGATGATTGGACGAACGATTGGATTAAATCTGCGGAGGTCGATCCAGAGGACCCGGCGACCTACTCTGATTTTTCTGCGGTGGGTGCACTTCCACCTCGGCCAGTGAAACCGAGGAACTTGACTCGTCATTATTATCGGGGAGGCGATCATCCGGATGATCTTTATCTGCGACTGAGGAACGGCATTGAGGGAACTCCGATGCCTGCATCCACTGCCATGACCTCCGATGAGATTTGGGCAGTTGTCGCTTACGTCCGGGCGATGCCCTACCTGGACTCAAAAAAGAATGGGGCAGTAAAGCCTGTGAATGAGAAGCAGGTGATGAGATAATGAACCGTTTCTGGAGCGTTTTATTTCTACTGGTTCCTGTTTTGGGAATCGCCTCGGTTCTGATGGCGATGTACGGGGTTGCGCCTTTAGAGTCAGCATGGTTGCCAAAGTCTTTGAGCCAAGCCGGGGATACCATCGATCAACTGTTCAATGGCATCCATCTTTTGTCGGCGTTCATTCTTGCGGGAACTGTGTTTACGATTGGTTGGGCACTGTGGCGATTTAGCGATCGGGGAGATTCCAATGAGAAAGCCCTCTACGTCACTCACAACACCAAACTGGAGATTACGTGGACGGTGATTCCAGCTCTAATACTTATCTTTCTCGCATTTTTTCAAATGAAGTCCTGGGCTGAAAATAAGATGGATCGTCCTACGGTAACGGTCGACGGAGTCACTGACTTTAAGCCCCCAATGGTCATGGTCAAAGCTAAACGGTTTGGCTGGGAGTTTTATTACGCGGGCGACGATGGGGTTGTTGAAACCGAGGATGATATTTTTGTGGAGAATCTACTCGTGCTTCCGGCGGGTGAAGAAATTGTCCTGCAGATGGAGAGTCGCGACGTAATTCACAGTTTTTATGTTCCTGAGTTGAGGTTGAAGCAGGATATTGTTCCCGGGATGACCCAGTTCGTTTGGTTCAATGCTCGCGAGGAAAAAGAGATTGAAATTATGTGCACCGAGTTATGCGGCTGGGGGCATTACATGATGAAGGCTAAATTGAATTTTGTTTCACGGGCACAGTTCGATGCCTGGATCGAGGAGCAAAAATCTGCTTACTCGCCAGAGTTCAAAAATGAGGCGGAGCCAGCGGCGTTTTTGCGAGAGTCGAATAAGTCGTTTTCTGCGAAATTGTCGAATGTTGCCAGACCACTGTTGAAATTAAAGATTAATTGAGAATTTGATTGGGTTGGATCTGTAAATGGCAGAAGTTACTGTTGAAAATTCGATTACACCGGAACCAAAGGGGAATGTTGTTTCCCGGTTTGTCTGGACCTACGTTTTTGCAACAGATCATAAGGTCATTGGCCTACAGTTTCTTTTTTCATCATTGATTTGGTTTTTTGTAGGTGGATTTCTAGCGTTAGCGGTTCGCTGGCAATTGGCATGGCCCTGGTCGGATATGCCAATTTTTGGACATATGCTGTTTGCTGAATCGGGAGGGCAAATGTCGCCCGGTTTCTACAATATGTTGTTCACGATGCATGCGACAATCATGATTTTTTTCGTGATCATTCCAATTCTTGCGGGGGCGTTTGGAAACTACTTGATTTCGTTGATGGTCGGTGGTGAGGATATGGCATTCCCGCGATTAAACATGATGAGTTACTGGTTCATGTGGCCCGCATTCGTCTGTATCATCCTCAGCTTTTTCATGCCCGAATACGGTGCTGCAGCGGGTTGGACTTCCTACCCGCCGTTGAGCGTGTTTCAGGGGGATGCACAGTCGTTATGGCTGTTGGCGATGGTCTTTGTTGGAATTTCATCCATGATGGGATCGATCAATTACCTGACGACGATTATTCAAATGCGGGCACCGGGCATGACAATGTTTCGAATGCCAATGACCGTTTGGGGGATGTTTATCACGGCAATCATGCAAGCCTTTGCACTGCCTGTTTTGACTGCGGCCCTGCTTATGCAGTTGTCAGATCGGTTGTTAATGACCGGCTTTTTTCTACCGGAGAACATTGCAGTTAACAATGGTGTTGCGACCAGTGGCGGTGGGCAAGTATTGCTTTGGCAACACTTGTTCTGGTTCTACTCGCATCCTGCGGTCTATATCATGATTCTACCGGCGATGGGAATGGTCTCTGATATTATCTCTTGCTTCTCAAGAAAACCGCTCTTCGGATACCGGCCGATGGTGTACTCCATTACCGCAATCGCCGGGCTTGGTTTTATCGTCTGGGGTCATCACATGTTTATCTCCGGCATGAATCATACGTTGGCCATGAGTTTTATGGTTTCGACGATGTTAATTGCCTTGCCCAGTGGGATCAAAGTTTTTAACTGGATCGGAACCTTGTGGGGCGGGAAACTGCAACTGACGACCCCGATGTTGTTTTGTGTCGGGTTCGTTTCCATGTTCGTGATCGGAGGATTGTCCGGAATTGTGATGTCGGCACCGCCGGTGGATATCGTGATTCATGACACTTACTACATCGTCGCTCACCTTCACTACGTCCTGTTCGCCAGTAGCGTATTGGGTGTCCTCGGGGCAATCTATTTTTGGTTTCCGAAAATGTTCGGTCGAATGATGAATGAAAAGTTAGGAAAGATTCATTTCTTTCTGACCTTTGTTTTTTTGAATGGCACATTTTTCCCGATGCATTTTCTAAGTCGAATGCCTCGACGCGTAGCTGACCCTTACATTTACGAGGGGCTTAAGGATCTGTTGCCGCTTAACCAGTTCATGACGATCTGTGCGATCGGAATGGGCCTGACACAACTTATCTTTGTAGCTAATTTTTTCAGCAGTATGTTTTTTGGGGCGAAAGCCGGCCGCAATCCCTGGAATGCAAATACGCTGGAGTGGACGACCGTTAGTCCACCGCCGCACGGAAATTTTGACGTCCAGCCCATCGTTCGCCGAGGCCCTTACGAATATAGTCATCCGTCCACAGAATGCGATTTTTTCCCACAAACCGAAACGAGTTGAGCGAACTCAATTCATTTTACATCCCACAAAACTCTGAAAAGACGAGTTAACTCGCATGTCAGCAATGTCAACCAACCCAGAAATCACGACGGCCAAAGAAACCACTAGGTTGCAAACCTATGTAGCGCTGACGAAATTGCGAATTTCGGTAATGGTATTAATCACATTCGCGGTTGCGGCCGTGCTGGCTGCGCATTTTGCGGACCAGACAATGGGCATCGGCACAATGTTCGGTGCTTTGGTAGGGATGTTGATGATTGCTTCGAGTGGCAATGCCATGAATATGTACCTTGAGCGGTACACTGATTTTCTGATGCCCAGAACTGCCTCACGTCCCCTGCCCTCTCAGCGATTGTCATCTACAGAGGTTGCAATGTTTGTGGCCGTGACGTTTGGTGTAGGGGTCGCGTTTCTATACGGGATGGTAAACTGGCAGACGGCGGTTTGTGGTGTTGCGAATTGGTTGCTTTACGTTGTGATTTACACGCCACTAAAACTCAAGACACCGCTCAACACAGAGATTGGCGCCATCGCGGGAGCGATGCCCATTATTATGGGCTCACTGGCAGCCACCGAAACTGTTGGCTTGGTGTGTTGGTCTTTCTTTGCTGTGTTAGTGCTCTGGCAGTTTCCCCATTTTATGGCGATCGCATGGATGTACCGTGATCAGTACCGCAAGGGTGGGTTGAAAATGATTACAGTCACCGAGCCAACTGGTCGAGTCGCAGGTGTGAAATCGGTAGTCACAGCGGCGATGCTCATTGCCGTCAGTCTACTTCCGATTCTGGCTTTGAGGACGCAGGTGCATATTTGGATTTTCGCAATCGCCGCTTTGTTGCTGGGGGCTTATTACTTCAAAGCTGCCTGGGCATTTCGTCTCGATCGTAGTGATCCGGTGGCTAGACAGTTGCTGCGTGCTTCATTGCTATACCTTCCGGCTTATATGCTGGTTTTGATTCTTGCTTGTTTGACCTAGTGTTTCGGATTGTATGCTCAAGACATGTCGAGTTTGTGAAATTTAGACCTCAGATTTTAATAGAATAATGAATTCAAAAGTGAATCCGTCCGAAGCAACAAGCACCGCCAAAGGTGCCGGGGATGAGGGTTCGCATGGGCATATTAAATTGAAGTATCAGCCTGCGGTGCCTGTGCCCAAAGGTAAACTTGCCGTCTGGCTATTTCTGTCGACAGAAATAATGTTTTTTACGGCCTTGATAGGTACCTACATTGTGCTTCGTTTTGGGGCGCCAGAAGGAAGTTGGCCGACACCCAAGGATGTCCGTGTTCTTGAATGGCTAGGTGCTGTTAACACGTTCGTTTTAATCTGTTCCAGTGTGACGATTGTGTTTGGGATGGAGGCGGCGAAGCAGAACTTGCCCAGCAAGGCAAAGACCTGGTTACTTGCTACGTTTGTTCTTGGTTGCGTTTTTCTTGGAATCAAGGCGTATGAATATAACTCGAAGTTCGAACACGGCATCCACCCCGGGACCCCGCGAAGTTTGCTTTACGATCGCGCTGATTTAAATTATCTCTCTGCGGTAAAGGCGAATTTAGATGCTGAGATCTTAAGCATCGAAAAATCGAAAACCGCCCTCGTTTCCAACTCCGCAGCGGAGCACAGTCACAGCGGCGGTTTGGATAACCTAGTCCTAATTCGAGCAGGGTTGGTTCAATGGACTCAGAAAACGGTTGGTGAAGCTGAGAGCCCGATAATGAGAGAGTTAGCTCTCGAAAGTCTGGCTCACCAAATTAATCCTCGCGGTCCCAACCCAAGAGTGGACGCCTATCTGGCGAGCGAAACTGCTGATGTCAAAAATCAAATCGCTGAATTGATGGGGCAGCAGGAGATCGTTGACGAGGAAGTCCGGGAGCTGCAAGCAACCGTCAATGCGTTGTCGGGAGAGCTCGAAGGTGAGCAGGATGAGGAAAAAAAGGCAGACATCGAAAGTAGGTTAGCGACCGCGACTGAAAAATCGAAGACGGCTGCGACGAGGGCAACCGAGGTCGTTGACCTGCTCGCACCTTTAGAAAACCGGGTTGCTGCCTATGATCAGTTTAATGAAATTCATGACGGGCTTAATGAACATTTTCATCTCAGACTTCCGATGGTGATTCCAAGCGGTAACACGTGGGCGAATACCTATTTTTTGATGACCGGTTTTCATGCGTTGCATGTATTAGGAGGCCTCGTCGCTTTTGTTGTTTTGCTGATGTTTCGGTTGGATCGTTCCCGGGCTGGTTTGATGGAGAACGTCGGTTTGTACTGGCATTTCGTCGATATCGTTTGGATATTTTTGTTCCCTCTGCTTTACTTATTTTAAATTCATGATTGAAACAGACACCCTCGATCACAATTCGGCGCAGGATTCAAACACAAAGGTTTTTGTGTTTGTATTTCTAATGCTGTGCGTGTTGACGGGGATTTCGTTTTGGGTCGCCAACTCCTATTTGATGGAGAATAAGGTAGTTGGCTGGGCGGCAATGATGATGGTTTCAGTAGCCAAGGCATTGTTGGTCATTTTGTTTTTTATGCACCTGTGGTGGGAGCGTGCGTGGAAATATGTACTCACAATTCCAGCTTTGATCATGGGAGTTTTACTTGTTCTGTTACTGGTTCCGGACGTTGGCTTTCGTACGATGACCTACTCAAAAGATCGCCGGGAGAATGCTCCTAAGCCCATCGTCAGTGAATCCGTGGTTAGCGAAACGGTTATAGGCAGCGCTCAGACTCCAAAACTAGACTAAGATCAGGTGGCGAAAAAATATGTTTGCACAAGTGAGAGTGTTTCTGTGGGTTTTAGTCGTGCTGTCCGCTGGGGGAGTGATTTATCTCCGGTCAATTGACCGGAGCACCGAGGAGCAACCACCGGTAGCGTTTGTCGATAAGGATGAAAACGACAGCACAAAGCTTCAGCTTGACAGTAACGGCAGAGCGTTTGCCGAGGTTCCATGGGAACACTTGCCCAGTGTCGATCGTTTTGAACTTATTGATCAGGATGGGAATAAGTTTGATTCGGCGGATCTCGCAGGCCAGGCTTACGTTGTCAGTTTCTTTTTTGCAAGCTGTCCGACTTTTTGTATGGATCTGAATAAAGAGATAGACCGTGTGAATTCAGCATTAAAGGGAACTGATGTCCGTTTCTTGACGCTGACAGTCGACCCGAAAAATGATACTCCTGAAGTTTTGAATAAGTATGCGGAGGGATTCGGGGCGAAGCCTGATCGTTGGGCATTTCTAACTGGACAGAATTACCAGTTAGTAGAAATTGGTGAGAACATGTTCAATGTTCCAGTGAATCCTGAGACCCATACCGATAATATTCTTTTGGTGGACAAATGGGGACGTTATCGCGATCGGTTTAAATGGGATCAGCCCTACGATATGAAGCGGTTTATCAAAGTCGCAAAAGAAGTTGCTGCGGAGACGAAGCCGCCACTCGGCGAAAAAGTAGAAACTAGAAATGTTCTAGCCGGAGTCGAGCGGGCAGAGCTAAACGATATCCGCTGGGTTCGTGATTTTTTTCTGACCGAACGGACGGGTAAAAAGTTCTTTTCTCGCGATTTGACCGGTGAGGTCTGGATTGCCAATTTCTTTTTCAGTAACTGTCCGGGCGTCTGCAAGGCTCAGAATCAGTACCTTCGCAATTTGCAAAAACGGCTTGGGGAGGATTGTCCCCGGATTGTTAGTATTACAACTGATCCTGCGCGAGACACAGTGGAGCATCTCCGGGAATATGCCGATACGCTTGGGGCCGACCCTGAGGACTGGCTGTTTTTGACGGGGAATCCGGTGTTGATTAAGAGGATTGGAAGTGAGTTTTTCAAGGCGGATTCGGGCGGGGAGCATCACTCGTCACTGCTGTATGTTGTTGACCGGTGGGGCCAAGTTCGCGGGAAGTTTGATTGGGAAAATGCTGCTGACGAGATGGAGATGATCAAGTTGGTTAAAGTGCTTGAAGGTGAAGATCGGCCCAACGTTCGCGGTGGCGAAACAGAAGTATTAGTGAAACCTAAGGAACAAGAATGAGTGGAGAAGAGTTTTTTAAGCTGGAATCAAACCCGGCGCTTGGTAAAAAGCTAACGATCGTCAGTTGGGTTGTGACTGTCGCAGTCTGGGGTTTGGTGGGTCTGATGAGAAGTCCTGCGAAAATTCCTTTGCCCGATGGCGTGACTCTGGAGTTTTTGCCGATGGTGCATGCTGGATTGAATTGTCTGGTTGCTCTGTTTCTAATTTTGGCATTGGTCTTTGTTAAACAGAAGAAGATTCAGCTGCACCGATTATCGATCTCAGCGGCGATGGTTTGTTCGGCGCTGTTTCTTCTGTGCTACGTTGCTTACCATTTTACCAACGAAGAAACCAAATTTGGCGGCGAGGGGTTCGCAAAAACTGTGTACTTTGTTTTACTGATCAGTCATATTGTTTTGGCAGCGTTAAGCCTTCCATTTATTCTGCAAACGTGGATTTATGGATTCACCAATCAGTTTGAAAAGCATCGTAAAATGGCGAAAATGGTCTTTCCAGTTTGGCTGTATGTCGCGCTGACCGGGCCGATTTGCTATTTAATGCTGCAACCTTATTATGGGCAGTAGAGAAACGGTAGTTAGCATTCCCGATTGAATTATTTGAGCTTGCAGGGTGGATGAGATGGGCGACTTAAATCTAGGACGATTCTCACGGATCGCCGGTTGTGCGTGTCAGATTTTGGTTCTGCAGCTGATATTTTCTGGTAGTTTACTTGGCTGCCCCACCTGCAAAGATGGCCTGCACGCCGATGGTTCTGCGGCAGCTTATGCGATGAGTATCCTGTTCATGATGGGGATGCCTTTCGTTATTTTGTCCTGTTGGGTAACGACCATTGTCCGGTTAAGGCAAAGTGTTCCCGATGCTGACGAGCTTTCTGAAGATGGCTCGTCTGATGAGCAGGCAGTCCTTTAGCGGCGATGTGGGTAAGATCTATTTTGCTCGGCCCTCCTTTGGAAGGAAGCGTTGCTGTTCAAGCCAACCAGCGAACGATATTTTCACCCACTTCGTTAAATCTAGAAGTGTAAAAATGGTCGGCTTCTTCGATTTCGTGAATCGTCAAAGAGTTCCAGCCAGCTGTTAAAAGTGCGAGATCATCCCGCAGGCCTTCAAAAGCAACGTTTTCATTGAGCTCTTTCTCGCCGAAAAGCATCAGAGTGGGAATTTCAATGCGATCGATAAAATCGAGCCAATTGAAAGACTCTGACGGCCCATATTTATCGAGGTAACCTTGAGGGCTCATCCAGGTAGGAAATGGAAACGGTACCTGAATTGGATTGTGTGCTTGCTTCTGTTGGATCAGTGATTCACATTTATTTATTGTCTCTCGAAACAACTCACCACGAGGGGAGTCGCTTAGTTTGGCATAGCTAAGCCTAGTCGCTGATAACGCGATGATGTTCTTGATATTTGGGTGCGCTGCAAAGGCCTGGGAATAAATAGATTTAATGGCCCCAAGTGAGTGCCCAACAGCGGCGATGTTGGTATGGCCGCGTTTGACTAGAAAGTCTGCCCATGCGTTGATGTCCATTTTGGAGTCTGCGACGTCCTCGAAGGCCGCGCCTACGGAGCGTGTCTTTCCGGCCCATGTGGAAGAGTTGATCATGTCATGGCCACGTGTATTGGCGATGACGACATGGATGCCAATGGATTCAAAGACTTCTGCTAGATGGAATAAAAGTCTAGACGAATAAAAGTTCCCGCCGAGTCCATGCGTCAAAATGGCGGCGTTGATCGCGCCGGTTTCCGCATTGGTTAAAAGCGTTTTCGTCGACTCGCGGTAAAATCCATGGAGCCGTACGAAATCAGAAGTGATGGTGTGAACCAATTCGCCGTGCATCAAAATCCTCGGCTCAAAAATGAAAAATCTGGGTTGGAATTGTTATCCCTGGGTGGGCAGAATCAGGCCGCTATCAAAACGCTCTATCTCTTTGCATTTCTAACTTTAGGGCTGCCAGTTTTCTTTTATACAAAAAAAGCCTCAACCGGTCCGGCAGAGGCGTGATTTGCATTGGAATGGCTACCTTGGAGGTAGTTATTTTTTAGTGGTTATCACCAGGGTGTAGGCTCAATTGCGAGAGCAGTTGTAAAACTCCGTTGAGGTGAGCGAGCCGTGGCCCGTAACGATCTACAAACTCGTTCAAAACGAATTCGCTGTCCATCATTTCTTCATGGTTATCGTTGACATCAATCGTCAGTGTTTGCAAGAACTCTGTTTGAACTTGCGATAGTGCCTCGGCGGCCGCGCGGCAGCGTCGAGCCAGCAGGGGATTCGCGTCCTTCCACTGGGATAGCTCATTCGAGCGTTGACGTTGACTGGCGTGCATTTGGTCGATCATTTCTTCCATCAGTTCATTCTGGCGGTCCTGACCGGCCACAAGTTGCTGAAGAATTGCCGCGAGATCATTTTGAGCTGCTCCCGAATGAGGGGTGGCAGAATCGCTAGCACTTTGGGCGACGTCAATCCGGAAAACTGGGGAAATATCTTGTGAATCGTGAGGCATATGATCAACACTCCGGGAAGTTTTTTATGAATACCTAAACAGTATAAACCGCGCCATGGAAAGTGTCGAGCTTTTGCTTGAGTATTCATTCTTTTTGAAAAATCACTTGAGTGAAAAAATAGACTGACCCGAAAAGTTTTTCATTGAGCTGTTAAGAGAATCTATGTGTGCCATTAATTCGGTTTGGAGTAAGCCCTCGGTAAGACGTTGGTAATCTAAAGTGAAAAACCCGAATCAACCGATGTCACAAGAGCGTTCACGCGCCGACCAAAGTTTTAAGAGCAGGTATTTGACGAAAAAAAATATTTTGGTTGTTGACAAAAAAACAAATTCTGTATGCGTCGAATTTCGATTGAAATTCATTTTTGCAGCATGAATTTGGATAATTCATAAGGACAGAGCTTTTGACCCAAGCGACTACCCATTCACTTCAAACATTCGGTTTTATGACCGTTGTTGAGTTGCCTTCAATAGGGCATTGCGGCGGATTATTGGTTGTTTCAAGAATTGGAAGACCGATTGAATTCCATTGCACCGCGCCGGTGGCAACTAATCGTGCCCAGCAGATCATGTACGGTGAAACCTATAGCGGTTTTCTATTTTCTGATCAGATCGGAATGGCGTTAATTGATAAAGCACGCGAGCGACCGTCAGTATTCCTGACGGACCGTTCGGAGATGTTACCGCTAACTGAGTTGATTGATAATCCGTTGGTTTTTGCAGAACCGGTTGATTCCAAATCGGAGTTTGACGGTTCCGGGTTGGAGCATTTTGATCTCTCCGGGCAGTCAGTCTACTGCGTCAATCACCGTGGAACGCAAGCGACTGCAATCTCGAAGGGTGTACACGAGTTTGCTAGTCGACTGCCACTCGACGAGCCATTCGAAAGAATCCGGCAGGCAATTGAGGAGGCTCATTCCGTGCTTCGCGCGGCGTGACCAGGTTTCTCTCAAATCTTAAGAAGCGGTTTCGATGGATCAATATTTTAAATTAACCGAATCGCTAAACATCCAAAATTCTTCATTGGATAGTCCGCGGAATCAAGTGATTCGAACCGATGCTGGTCTACCTAAAATAAACCCTATTGTTTTGGATACGACTTCGTGGAACGATGCGATAGAAACTCAGTTGCCAGATCTTTTAAGCTGCTGGAAGGCGGAGTCACCTAATAGGCCTCTGGTCGTTTCTGCCAGATTCAAAGGTCGCCGAATTAAAACCAGCAGTTATTATTTTTCGGAGACCGGACCGGCGAAGCGTGGTAAACAGTCGTCTATCGCTGCGGATCTTTTTGATCCTTACGCGCCGGAAGTCTCACAGGATTCGGTAAGTGAAGAAAGTAAGTCGGGCGTAAAGCGAAAAGAAAAAAAGGCAGCCACGAGAACCCGCATGAAGGCGCCGGCGGATGTCATCAAGCTGGAAGATCGCTTGTTTTATCTGTTACAACCTCCGTTGGAAAATCTCCTCGACGGTAAGACAATGGAGTTTCCATTTGAGCCGTTTCCATTTCAGTATGCGGGAATTGCATTCTTGTTCCCTCGCAATAGTGCAATTCTGGCTGACGAAATGGGGTTGGGTAAGACAATGCAGACGATTGCAACCGTCCGAATGTTACTCCGGGCCGGGTTCATTAAGAGCGTCTTGATTATTTGCCCGAAGCCATTGGTGACCAATTGGCAGCGAGAGTTTAAGTCCTGGGCACCTGAGATCACCGTTGCCGCCATCAAAGGGAACCAGCATCAGCGTGCCTGGCATTGGAAAACTGAGTCCGCGATGGTCAAGCTGGCAAATTATGAGCTTTTGACACGTGACGAAGCCTTGGTCACAGCTCCGGAAAACGAATACGATTTAGTGATTCTTGATGAAGCTCAACGGATTAAGAATAAGGCGAATGCGACGAGCGAGGTTGTGCACCGGATCAATCGGAAAAGAAGTTGGGCATTGACCGGTACCCCGATCGAAAATGGCGTGGAGGATCTCGTAGGGATTTGCGAATTTGCAGCCAAGGGAGCTGTGTCGAGCGGGATGACGGCTCGGGAGATGCGGGGGCGGGTAAAGGATCTGATTCTTCGCCGCACCAAAGATGTGGTCATGAAAGACATGCCCCCACGATTGATGCGTGATGCGGAATTGGAACTTTCACCGGAGCAGCAAATTAGTTACGACGGCGCAGAAAAGGATGGAGTTCTGAGGCTCAATGACATGGGGGATGAATTAACGATTAAACATGTCTTCGAATTAGTTTTACGATTGAAGCAGATCTGTAATTTTGATCCTGCCACTGGTATGAGTAGCAAGATAGAGCGTCTCAAAGCGGATATGGAAGAGGTAGCTGCAAGCGGTCAGAAGGCAATTGTATTTAGTCAGTGGGTGGATTCCCTGGAGGTTATTGGTAAGCAATTGACGGTTCACAAGCCGCTTGAATACCACGGACGGATTCCTTCTAAGCAACGAGATCCGATTTTAAAAGAATTCAAGGAAAATCCAGACCGCAAGGTTCTTCTGATGAGTTACGGAGCGGGAGCTGTTGGTTTAAATCTCCAGTTTTGCCGTTACGTATTTTTGTTTGACCGTTGGTGGAATCCGGCAATCGAAGATCAGGCGATTAATCGAGCTCATCGAATTGGGGCAGCGGGAAGTGTGACAATTACCAGGATGATCATGGCGGGTACAATCGAACAGCGAATCCATCAGATTTTGGAAGAAAAGCGCGAGTTGTTTCGAGAAATTTTGTCGGACGGTGATGCACCTGCAAAGCGCGGATTATCACGCAACGAAATTTTTGGGCTGTTTGATCTAACGACTCCCAAGGGTAAAATCACGCCAGTCAACGAAGTTGGGGAAGCGTTGGGGAAAGCAGCTTGATGCAGGAGTAGATCGTTTTGTTAATGTGATTTACTTTCGTTAGTGGTGGAGTGGTTGCGATGAGCGTCTGGTAAAGGGATAAACACGGCACGGCCATGTCAAATACATCAACGAAATCAAAACCGAAACCTAATTGGTATCCGCCCTGGGCACCAAGGTTTTGGAATGGAATGCGGCTAGGCGACTACCTGCGGTTGATGAAAGAAAACCGGTTTAAGATCCATCCGTTAAGGTATCCAATGTTTGCTTTGGGTGGCGGGTGTGCGTTGATGAATTCGATTCTGGCTCAGGTTCAGGATGTCACTCACGGGAATGTAATCGAGTCGGTTCAGTTAAAAAAGCCGCCAGTTTTTATTATCGGTCACTGGCGATCAGGTACGACATTGATGCATGAGTTAATGTCAATGGATTCGCGTTTAGCATTCCCAACTAATTTTGATGCGTTTATTCCCAATCACTTTCTTGCATCTCGATTCTTTTTTTACCCGTTTTTAAAATTGCTGATGCCCCGGCAACGACCTATGGACAACATGTCGATGGGTGTTGGGTCCCCTCAAGAAGACGATTTCGCGTTGTGTGCTTATGGCGCGCCAACTCCATACCGAAGAATTGCGTTTCCCAACCAGCCGAGTCGAGAGCATCTGAATCTAAAATTATCCGATGCCGATCACGAGGTGCAGGAAAAATTGCATGGGGCAATGAATTATTTTCTCAAGGCGCTTACCGTTAGATATGATTCCCAATTGGTCCTGAAGTCACCGCCTCATACTGGGCGTTTAGAGCAGTTGGTCGAGTGGTTTCCGGGGGCGAAGTTTGTGCATATGGCGCGGCATCCGCACAAGTTGGTGCCTTCCACGATGAGGCTTTGGAAACTCTTGGATTCACTTCAGGGTTTTCAGATTCCAAGATACGATGATACTTGGCTCAAAAATTATATTTTCGAATGCAAGGATTTGATGTATTCGGCGTACTTCAACCAACGTGACTCAATTCCCAAAAATCAATTGGTTGAAGTGAATTTTGAAACTCTCACAACCCAGCCGATTTCCGAGATGGAACGAGTTTATGATCAGCTTGAGATGGATGGATTTGGGGAGTTAGAGCCGGCATTGGTCGAGTATTTCGAACGTAAAAAGAACCATCAGAAAAATCCGTTTACGCTTGAGCCTTCGCTTGAACTTGAAATTGATAACAACTGGCATCGCTATATGGATGTGTTTGGATATTCAAGTCCGTCTGGTCAGAGTGCGGGCTGAGCCAATCGCGTTATTGCTAGGAAGGCAGTTGTTTTAGGGAGTTCATCTTAAACGGCTCAATTCCTGTCTCCGCCGATGAATCTGAGGATCGCCGTTTTGCATTCTCATTTCGTCCCGCAATTGTTGGTCGGTCATTTTTAGCCGATTTTCATGGCTGACAAATTTCATGAAAAAGTCAAAGATTGATGCAAACAAAAGCGTAATTGCGACGTGCAGCGAGACACTCATTACGAGACCAAACATTTTGGACGCCATTAAATCGATTGGCAGATTTGCCAACTGAAAAAAACTATCTTGTTGAATCCAAACGCTCGTTCCACCCGCGATTCCCGCGAGAATTGTTTTGGGTACCCCGGTGATAATTGTAAAAAGGCCACTGATGGAAAAGATGTTTCTCCAGGTGCCGGAAGCTAATCGTGTCGGATCAAGGGAGACTCGTTTGGGTAATAAGAGTGGTCCAGATTGAATCCAGTGGGAAATCACTCCAACAACAACTAAAAGGCACAACAGTGGCGCGAGTTGCGTAACAACCCCCAGGATTGTGTGTTGGATCTGTTCCGTGAAATCTTGACTGGACATGCTGAGGTTACCGGGAGCCATTGTCCAGGTTTCAGTAGTCCAGTTGCGAATCCAGTGGCTTACATTGCCAAGCAGGTAATAAGTGATCGCAATCGCGCCCAGCATCTGGACGGCGGCTGCCAGTTCGTGGCTTTTGACGACATCGCCATCCTGTCGTGCCTGTTGCCGACGGCCGGGGGTTGCCTGGTGGATTCGGTCTTGGACTGACTCACTCATTTTTTGCGACCTCTTTGATCGAAGATTGCATGGAATCTGTGATCATCGAAACGAAGTGTTCTAGATCGTCGACAAATAGCCAAACACTTCCTCCTAACGTCAAAAACACAGCGAGAAACATCACGATAAGATTGGAGCTGAGCCCCATGCCTAAGAGATTCATCTGCGGGTAAGTTCGGCTGACGAACCCTATTACGATGGTTGCGATAAGCATTGCGGCAACTGCAGGGGCAACACCGCGAAGTGTTAGTATGAAGCTTTGTTGTAAAAGCGTGACTAAAATTTCGCTTACCCGATGGGGTGCCAATTCGGTCCCAAGTGGCAGGTAAATAAAGGTATCAAGAAGTGCTGAGACGACTAATTCAGGGCCGCCAGCTAAGGCAAATGCAGCCAATGAGAGCACGGCAAACATTTGGCTGATGGTAGAAGAGTTTTCGCCAGTTTGGGGATCTAGAGTATTTGAAATTTGAATTCCAGCCATTTGGCCAATAACGGTTCCAGCAAATTGAGCAGCTGAAAACATGATCATGACTCCCAATCCTAACAGTGAGCCAATCACAACTTCACAGAAGATTGCAGAGAAGAGACTCTCAAGATTGGTTGGTTCGAATTCGGGTGGAATGATCAACGGGAATGCAGTCAGGCTTAAAAGCACTGCAATTCCGAGTCGAATCTTGAGTGGTACCGCTCGACTGCCGAATATCGGGGCGGTCATCACTAATGATGCAACCCGGGAGAACGCAAGGAAAAAGATCAATGCCGAATCCATCGTTACCCGCCTTTTTCAGTCCGGGGTATTTTGGATACGCGATAATGAGGTAGTGAGAATGGGTTGTTGGAGGCGCCGGAGGGGGCGGGCGAGTTGCCTTCGGTCTGTGTCGACGGCGATTGCTCAAGCTTTTGGAATTTCCCGATTAGCGAGAAGATAGAATTGTCCGGCTGTGGATGAGTGGCATCCTGATTGGTGGCGTCTTTTGTCGCAATTGTATCAGCGGCGTGGTCGATGGGGTTGCGTTCCGCTTCTAATGCTGAAGTCTTGGCGAATAGAGTGGGGGGTGGCGAATTGGACCATTGAGTCATTGGTTTTTCAAATGAGAGCCGAGCAAAGTCAGTCATGCGTTCGGTAAGCCAGGGGAGGCAGATCCCAATCACGGCAACCAGTATGAGGATTTTGGGAACGAACGACACGGTTTGATCCTGAACCTGAGTCATGGTCTGAATGATGCCAATGATTAAGCCGACGAGCAGGCTTGTTACGAGGATCGGGCCTCCCACTAGCATGCATGTTTTCATGGCTTCGCGACTGAAATCGATTGCATCTTCGGGGTTCATCTTGTGATCCAGTGAGATCGCGTAATTAGACGGAAGGACGGAGGGGAATTTGTTTTCTTGTTGACCTAGGTCAGGTGATTGGAATGAAGCTCTGCAGTAACATTCCGACAACCAGATTCCAGCCGTCAACCAATACAAACAGTATCAATTTCAGAGGAAAGCTAACCATGGTAGGAGGCAGCATTAGCATCCCGGTGGAAACAGTGACGGAAGATACAACTAAGTCGAGAACTAAAAACGGCAGGAAGATTTGAAATCCAAGTAAGAACGCCACTTTGAGTTCACTAACCATAAAGGCAGGTAGCAGGACATTGATTGGGACATCTTGCGCGCTGGAGGGTGCTGCCTCGGAGTATTCCGGTACGTATTTATAAAACACCGCAATCGATTCCGCGTTTCCAGCCGCTTCAATTTGGTTGGCCATGAAAGTTTTCACCGGCGCGATGCCGCGGGTCCACGCTTCTTCCCAACTGATGCCGTTTTCTGTTTGTGTATACGGATCGATTGCTTCCTGTTTTACTTCGGTCCACACAGGGGTCATGATCAACAACGTTACGAACAGTGAAAGAGCTGTCAAAACTTGAGTTGGTGGTAATTGTTGTGCGCCAAATGCCTGTTTGAGCAGGGTCAAAACCACAATTACTCTTACATAGCAGGTGGTCATTAAGACAATCGCAGGCGCTAGACTTAAAGTTGCCAGAATCAGAGCAACCTTAATCGATGAAGTCAAACCTGTAGGAGATGTGAGTTGGTCAGTCGGTGAAGATAGAAAAGCAGTAAGCGAAGGTTGGTCGGAAGCAGGGGTGGTTTCAGGTGAAGGAGTCTGTGCAGGTGTGCTGGAAGAGGAATTATCTGCTAATCCAAGTTGATTCCTCACCTCGCGGGGCAGCTGGTCTGTAGCTGTTTGCGTTTGAGAATCTTGAACGCTGGTTAATTCTGAACCGGGCTTCTCAGCATCAATACCGGTGGAATCGAGGTTAGTATGCGGAGGCGTTTCTGTGATTGACAATTGCGCTGAAACGGACTGGGTGTTAATAAAAAACCCAATGCTTAACACGATTATTGCGCAGCACCGCAGTAAGGCAGTTTCAGGAATCGTTTTTGAATGATAAGTGTGCAAGGTCAACAATTAAAAAATATTACTGATTAGGCTTCGAATACCGAGTTGTTTGAATGGCCAGACAGGTCAAGCGTCCGGAGGATATTGGCAAGGTTGTTTTGTTGCTGAGCCTGGGGTTGGGCTGGTGGAGACGGTGGCGAAGGAGGCGAGGGCGCGTTGGCCGCAGGGGCAGGTCTCATTTTCGGTTGAAAAGGATGTCGGCGGCCGCTGCATAACGCGACCAGGTACTCAACTTCATTTGGGTCAGTGATTTCCCCAATTGCCTGGGAGCCTTCTGCGCTATTGATAATTAATAAGAGTTTGCTGCCCAAGCGAATTAGTTGCAGGTGCCGCTTAGGACCGAAAGGGATTTGCCCCATCAGCTCAAGGACTTCTCGGGGTAGGTTTTGATTGCCGGACGGGCTTAGTTTTCGCATGATCCAAACGAATCCGAAGTAAAGGCCGAGTACCAGGGCAAGGCTGCCGAGCATCCTTCCAACGTCGGAAGAGGCGGTCAGTCTTTTGAATTTTCCAATCCAGGATTCAACATCTGTGAATGCAGTTCCAAAACTTGATAGTTTTGTAACAGTTGAATCTTGCTCGTTCTTGGCGGGCGGTATTGTGACAATTGGATCGGGTTTTGGAGGGAGCGCGGGATCTGCAGTGTGGTTTGTTTGATTAGTCCCATCCCACTCGTCGTCGTCAAACTCCGGGAATTCTATTTTAAAAGTATCCGCTTCCACAGGTATTTTTGCCGCCCCATTTTGGAAGTTAGTTTGTGCAAAACTACAACTGTCAGGCAGTATCCATGTAGACAATAAAACCAGGAGGCAGGCAAGTAAGCCGCAAGCTCTAACGGATCTACCGAGAGACAAAACTGTTTTGTTGAATTTGAAAATTTGTCTCATCTCAGAGGCCTTGTCGGACGATAACGATTACAGGTCGGTGTGGAATAATCTTCTAAAGACGCACGTAAAAAATCAGCATGATCGCCTGGGCCTCGCTCAATCTCTCCAGAGGATCACGGGCAAGACTTTTCGCGGAATTTACCGAGCCTCGCAAGGTCAATTGACGCTAGCATTTGCTAAACTCGGGAAAGCACTTTTCGCTTTGCGGTTGACCGAAAGTGATGCAACGTGGCGTTTTGTTTAGGCAGCGTCTCGTATCCAGGACTCAATAACTCTTGCTGCCGCATCTGGATCTTTTTCAATCAATTGCGTTAGTCGAGTTTCTGAATCGGATGAAGATTCGGAAGCACTTACAGGAATTGTACTGGAGTGCTGGCTACTTCCTGAGAATTGGGAGTTGTCGGCCAGTGGAAGCGGATCTGACCCTCGTGAAATAGATACCAAAAGTATCAAACCTACCAGTAAGACAATTCCCGATGGCCAGTTCTCTGCGGCGATTTTTTTAAGTCTCACATCCAAGGGGACTGTCGAAGTTGTGGTTGCTGGAATCAAGTTAAAAGCGATTGATTCATCGCATTTTAGGTCGGGTGTAGATAAAAGGGATGATTCGACCTTCTGGGATATTTCGGATTGGAGTTTTTTAAACTGAGTGTTGAACGCGTCTTGATTCAAGTTGCCAGAATTTTGAGCACTCGGAGTAAGTTGAGTTGGCGAGGATTGGGTGCGTTCGGTGATCAGTTTCTCGGGAACATCGATGGAAATCGAAACGACTTTAGTCATTGTCTCTTGTGTTGAATCCGTTTGTATTTCACCAGTTGGCTTTGGATAGACAGCGGTTTCAAGTTTTATCACGTCGTTAGCTCCAGCCTGAAGAAATGAGGATTTGCGAGAATTCAATCCTTGTGGCTGATTTTCTACTACTTGTTGGTCTATAGCGGAATTGGAAATGTCCTTATTAATTCTGACGGCTACGGTTGCTTTGATTTCCGGATACATGGCAAGCGCCTGGTTGATTTGAGTTTCACAAAAACGCTGTACTTCGGAAATATCAGTGGCGACTTGGGGGGAGTTGTTGGTGTTGGGTGACTGGGGTTCGTTATGAATCAGCCCTGTTTTAAGGTCGATCATGACAATGTCTTTTAGATCGACGCCGGCTGCGACTTGAATGATCGCCTTGATCGTTTTTGCACGTTCTTCTGTGAGTGGAAGATTGTCTTTGGTGGCAAGAGAAATGGCGGCTCGGTTCTGTTGTTTTTGAAAGGCTGAAAATCCGATTGGTTGGTCCATTTCAAAGCTTGCCTCTACGATGTATGGCAATCTAAGAATAGTCTTCTCAATTTTCTTTTTCTTGGTTTCGAGCGTTATAGCATCGCGTGCGGACTTTGGTAGAAAGATGCTCGGGGCTGCCTTGTTATTGTCATCTGATTTCCGGTAGTCCACAGGTTCTTCGTTTTGCCTTGCAATCGCCTTGATGTATTCAAGTCGTTTGTTGGTTGGAACCAATAGCTTGCCTTCGGTGTTTGTTTCAAATTCTTCGAGACCTTCACGGATTAGGGCGAATTCAAGGCGATATAATTCGCCTTCGGTCAATTTAGCATTGGGGTAAAGTTCGCATAAACGTGATTCGCTCGTCTGTTGTTTGACTTGAAATGCAGCGAGGGTAGCGAGCATGATAATGCCGACAGAGAGTGCCCGGATGCGCCGCTGTTTGGCGAATCTGATTACGGTTTCGATTGTGATTGGCTTGGTGTCCATCAGATTGTCAGTAGGTTGGAGGTTACTCAAGTGCGTCAGGGACTCATTAGTTTAAAATTTCGAAAACCAGTTTTCCTGGTTTTCGTTTTTGTGTCGTCGCGGGACGGTGAGAACATGAGCGGTTCCGCCTTGCGGGCAATTCCAGGTGTCGATTTGGGCACCTTGAGAAATTGCGGTCCGGTGAGCGTCTCTAAGCTGTTTTGATTCGGGGAATGGGATGATCAAGGGCAGCATTTTATCGGTAGGTTGAGCTGCGGTCTCAACGCTACCAAGGGTCATGCCCAAAGAATCGGCGACCTCAAGTTCCCATTGGTACTTGCCGTCGATTAGTGTGACTGAGATTTCACCGCCATGTGTCATTGGTTCAAGTGCATTTTCTATTAGAGATGACACGATGGATTGAATTTGCGAGGTGGCAACGCATGCCTCTACTGAATCAAAGTCTGTTTCGAGCAAGACGTTTTTGCCAGCCATTTCAGGGCGATAGCTCTCAAGAACATCGTGGATTAATTGTCCAATGTTTTGAGCGGAGGTTTTGTCACCTTCGGGCATTACTCGGCGGCGATTCAATTGCATGGACGTTCGATCAGTTGATGATTATTTGTGCAAGAAAAGCGTTGATTGAAACGCAATTTTGTCGGCAACATCAGAGTGGACTTTTAGCTGAAACGCAGCGATAGAGTCAAGGCATCTTTTACTCGATGCAACCTACTGCTCTCGCATGAGTCAGTAAATGAAGGCGTAGTTTTTAGCGCATGGTCAACGTAAAAACCGGCAAGAAGCGAGTTTAAGAGAGAGGCAGAGCACTGGCGGTTTATCCAACCCAGGTCGATGGGGTTAACCCACTGACGAGTCGATCGTTTCCATGATCCAGCGATTCATGTCCGATAGCGTTTTTTCGTTAGTGCAAGTTTCGGTTGGATACTGCCGCAGTGTTACTGAAAACCCGGCAATGTGCAGTAAGCGAAGTTGCTGGCACAATTGACTTTGCTCGAATTCCTTATTGGTTCGGCCATGTGCCCAGAATACCGGCAATTGTCGACTTTCCGCCCAGCAGCCCAGCGGTTTTTCATGTTCGGGCAGCGGTCCGTTCATGGAAATTACTCCCGCAAAAAGTTCAGGTCTCTCAAACGCAATTCGAAAGGCCATCGTTCCACCGGTGCCGGCACCTCCAATGAAAATCCGATTAGATGCGATGTTGTAGCGCATCGAGGCGGCATCGATTGCAGCAAGAATGGAGTCGTGTGCCAGGTCAATTGTGTCGACTTCTTGTTCCCAGAAATATCCAGCTTCGAAATTTCCAATGGGAGACTGTGGTGCGATACCGACGAAATTCCGGACGCTGGCATGAGGCATAATGCGTTGAATTTCGCTGGACTGCGACCCGTCTGAGTGGAGCCAAACAATTAGCGGATAAGCGTAGTTCTTTTCATAATGAAGAGGCACAAACAAAGAATACTGATCGGAACGATTCGTGATTTTATCGAACTGATCGAGTGTTTTAAGAGTTGAATCTTTGGACGAGATTTCATCCGTATCGACCGAGGCCAGAGGGCTAAGTTTGATTCTATTCATGCGTCTGTCGTATTTCCTTGACTGACGAGTGTTTGAGCTTTCCAAGGTGTCAGTTTGTAAATAACTTGGAAATGAAAGTCAACTGCATACGCGGCAAAAGAGGGTGTGGGGCCATCAAGCAAAAAGAGATGCGCACACCCTTTTGAAATCATGATGGCCGCTTTCGCGAGCTAGCAAAATAAAAGAGTTGTCGAATAAAAAAAGCCAGTCATGATCTTGGTCGAACATGACTGGCTTTGGCTGAATTTTGTGAGTTCGAAGAGATCGCGCGTTACAGCAGATCTTTTACTTCATCACGTTCTTCTTTAAGTTCTGCCAAGGTGGCATCCATTTTTTCCCGGCTAAATTCATCGATCTCTAAGCCTTGTACGATTTTGTATTCACCATTGTTACAGGTGCAGGGGAAAGAATAAATTAAGCCCTCGTCGATTCCGTAGCTTCCATCACTCGGAATGGCCATGCTTACCCAGTCCCCCTCGTCGGTGCCGGCTTCCCAGGTTCGAATATGATCGATCGCTGCGTTGGCGGCAGAAGCTGCACTTGAGGCTCCACGGGCTTCGATGATCGCAGCTCCTCGTTTTTGAACGGTAGGAATGAACGTATCCCGATACCAATCCTGCTCAATTTGCTGGGCAGCTGATTCGCCGGCAATGGAGGCGTGGCTAATATCTGGGTATTGCGTGGAGGAGTGATTGCCCCAGATTGTCAATTTTTTTACGTCGGAGGAGTGTTTGCCAGTTTTTGAAGCTAGTTGGCTCAGAGCGCGGTTGTGATCAAGGCGAGTCATCGCAGTGATGTTTCCATGCTTGATCGAAGGTGCGTTTGCCATGGTAATCAGCGCGTTGGTGTTCGCCGGATTACCAACGACGAGGACTTTGATGTCCTTGTTGGCGTGGTCGTTGATCGCCTTTCCCTGCACTGAGAAAATCTTCGAATTGGCCGTCAAAAGGTCTTTTCTTTCCATTCCTTTTCGGCGGGGCATTGCACCGACGAGAAGGGCGTAGTCGGCATCAGCAAAGCCGACATTGGGATCATCGGTTGCGACGATTCCGTGAAGTAGAGGAAAGGCACAGTCATCAAGTTCCATGACGACCCCTTTGAGGGCATTCATAGCAGGCGTAATTTCAAGTAGTTGCAGAATGACCGGTTGGTCAGGGCCTAGCATTTCACCGGCGGCAATACGAAAGAGCAAGCCGTAACTGATCTGGCCTGCAGCGCCTGTGACCGTAACTCGAACCGGACTTTTCATTAAATTTTCCTTGATTTAAGTGGCGAATGAACTGGGATGAAGTTGGGACTAATAAGACTAATTTGATAATTCAAAATCTCGTGACAGTTGGGAATTATCGTTTTAAAAAACTCTCTTGTCTTGGAGATCCCAGATTTATGGGTGATTTGATGTACGGGTCATTGGTTGATTTACAGGAACAACCCTAGAAAATGAATTTTGATTGTTGGCAACGTCTCTTTCAAGGGGAGAGTCGCTGTTTGGCCCTGTGGATCATCGAATTTCATTGGATTAAATTCAGTCGAACCAGCAATCAGCCGTCGATACCAGTGATGTCAATTTTATCGGGCAGGTTTTCAAGGATATTCTCCTGCTGGGGTTTTTGCTTTCGATCAACAAAGCGAAAATAGCTGATTAAGAAAATAATCATCGCCACGACGCCAAGAACGAAAAACAGCAGCCCCCGGTCGAGCACGTCGATGCCAGATTCGACCATGATAGGCTGCTTTGCAATGATCAAAGGGCTTAACTGGCCAGCGGATTCGACGGAATCGGTACGGGCGGATTGGTACTTCCAAAACCGAAAAAAGTAGCCGTCGATGACGCATTGCTTCCGTTCAATTTCCTGAGGTGACATCCCATCGGGCAGTTCGGTACAACAGACGGTGATAGGGAATCGTTGGTAGTCGAGTTCGCTTCCGTCTTTTCCCCGAATGATGATTTTTGCTCCACCTAGATCGGGAAAGATCATGAGTTGGTAGTATTGTGAAATTTCCAAACGATTCTGGATGTCCTGGTGGGGAATACTGACAGGTGAGCAGGATCGAATGACTCCTTGAAGGTGGACAGCGTTGCCAAAGTGATCTGGTGACCCTGAAAAAATGTCACTGAAACTAAGTACTTCGGTTGATTCCTTGAATAGGTTTTCCGGTGTTCCATCGAAGCGATTCATCGCGGCAAGCATTTGGAAAAACGCTTCCGCGTCTCGGCCCATAAGTGGGCGGGCATTGTTTTCTTGGATCGAGTCAAGCAGCCCTAAGTCGAATCCGAGTTTTGAGAGTTCGACTTGATTGGCTGAAATCTGATTTGTTTTTTCTTGGGGGTACCATTGAATCCTGTCAGTGATAAACACTAGCCGGGCACCCTTGGCATCAAGAACTCTGGAATAAAGGAATCCGGAAATGCGGATGGGTTGATTGATTTCTGTATCGACAGGGAGTGCCTTGGGGACAGTTCGGGACAAGACGATCAATTTTTGCGGAGGGTCAGTGCCGTCATCTGTCGAGTGCGGGATTGTCTCACAGTGGCAAACATAAACGCCTTTGATCTCGTCATCAGAAGAGCTTTGCTTGAAGGCAAATTTTTCAATTTTGGTTAATCGTGCCGGGCGATTAAATGTCCAAAAACGAAAATCTTCGGTGCGAGATTTCATGTCTCGCCAGGTTGTATTTTGGGAAAACTGGCTGTATCGGGCGCGACTCTTGGGGGATGTATTTCTCACGCGGTACAAGAGTTGTTTCAGCATGGGCGCTTCGAAGTCAGCCGGCTGGTCATCGGCCACTTGGTAGGACTCGCTGAGCGAATAGCCGGACAGTTCGAGTGGAGTTTCATCGTGTTCTTGTTTTCCACTGGCGGTCAGCGGCAGAGCAAGCAACAGGCTGAGAGTTACCCATGAAGGCGGCCAACCAAATGCTTTTTTCAATTTCATGTAATTGGCTTCAGTCATCGGGGTTTGTTTCGTAGAGTGCCATGATTTTTTCCTGATCAGTTTGGACTTCAGGACTCTTTACCAATGCGTCCAGTGAGTCATGGATGCGTTTTTTTGTTGATTTCGCCGGAGACTGTCGTTTGGTTCGCGAAGTTTGAAATGCAAACCAGGCAATAAATGTTGCTCCCAACGGAATCACAACAAATGCTGTTATTAAGGTCGTCGGCGAAGGTTGCCATTTGTCAAGGAGCGGCATGGGGGCCGAGGCAACGGTTAACAGTTGGGGGGCAATGATTACTGGACATTCTTGAACTGAAGAGTCGGCAGCGACATAGCTGCGAATTTTAAAAAAGTAGCCCGGGATTTGCACCAGCTGATTCACATCGATGAATTCATTGCCAAGTTTCGGGAAACTTGCAGGTATGTGTTGGGAATAAACACAATACGGGCCGAGTTTAGATTCGCGTGGTCGGACCCACAGGATGTAATAGTGTTCGATTCCCAAGGCGGTGTCTGCCGGTAGTTTCTTTTTTCGAGCCGAACGAACCCAGCCTTCGATGGCAATTGGTTTACCACGGTAAATGTCAGGTTGTCCCATGAGTTCGATTCGATTGACAGAAGTGGCGTCGACTAATTCATTCTGAGTAGCATTGGGAGAAATAACTTTCTCCCAGGTGCGAATCCAACTTCCCGAGTCGCCAGTCCAGCCAAGAGATGTGCGGTCTTGTACTTGCTGAAGCAAGAGATTGTCGATCACTACTTGTAATCGCATGATCGCGTTTTGCTGGTTTAAAGTTGTGTCTCTCCCCGAAGATGATTCCGACAGTGCGGGAAAAATTTTGTTGGCCCAGATGGTCTGCGATTCATTGAGTTGATCCAAGAGCTCAATCTTTTCGGGAGTTCCATCGGTTGCAACGGCGAGTTTGTCAAATAAGGATTGCTCAAAAGAATCGTGCTCTCGTTTGATGAGTTGCACGATGGATTGGGCTTCCGCCTGTTGATCCTCGGGGGTAGTGATTCCATTGCGAATTCGGAAAATCAGTTGTAAAAAGCACTTTTGTGAATCGGGGGAAAGTTCTCGGAATAATTGTTCCCAGAATTGAACGGCAGCGGTTGGGTAGTCTCCTTGGTAAGTACCAACGACGACAGAAGCGGATTGGTTAGACGAAGGGCGAACTGAAAATGTCGAACTGGAGTTTTTTAGATTTGAGTTTTCCGGGTTGGTACCTCGGTTGGGAGCAGTGCTTCTATCGTCGATGTTGTTCTTGAATTCGATCGTGGTCGCTGGGGCATCGGAATCGTTGCCTAATTCGATTGTTTTGACGGAAGTTGGCTGCTGTTCAAAGCCCATCCATTCCCAGCGTTCAGGTTTTCCGGCTTCATTCATGGCGACGATGATCAAGATTAGCATCGAGAAAAGCATTAAAAGCCTGATCCGAATCGCCTTGGAGGTTTTGTCAATCGGCGGCACAATCGATTCAGGGCGCGCCACTTGGTTGTCCTCTCTGGGGGATTGGTCGAATCTCATCGATTTGCCTTGTTGGTTGCGAGTTTTACAATATTTATTGACTCGGCCCTGAATGCCGCAGTTTGGTAATGCCAGAGGAATGAATTATTGCAAAAATTCAAGGTCCGAGAAGGTGGACATGGGATAGATGTTGTTTTTGGTAAACGAATCGGTGTGGTGAATCGGTAAGAATTAGAAACGATAAACCCCTACCTACCCTATTCTTTAGATCAGCATTGTCCAAAAAATTTAAATCTGACTGCTGAATTGTTTGATTTTGCGTCTGAATTGTCGACGATTAGGGTGGGGCGCGCGGAGTTGTATTTGAAAGTGAGTTCGACTGTGGTGAGGTGCATTCATTGTTGTTTGCAGATTTGCAACTTCGTATGATTGCTTCGTAAGGTTAAGTAGTAGAAACTAGACATTGCACCCCCTCGGCCTCCGGGATGTGGCGGGCGCTTCGATTCGGGTGCTTTGATTTACAACTGGTGGTTTAATAGCCAACTATTTTTAAGGATTTCGGGCTGTGAAGAGAATTGCGTTACCTGTGAAGAGCATTGCGTTAATTGTCGTAATTGTAACGGGATTCTTTAGTTCAGTGGGACGTGCAGATGAACCTGCCCAAGCCTTTCTCGATGCCCTTCGCGATAATAATTATTACGATGTCGCGATTGATTACCTTGAAGGGCTAAAAAATAGCAAAGCTATCTCTAAGGAATTTAAAGACGCGTTGCCGTTTGAAATGGCTCAGACTTTGATTGGAAGTACTGCCCGGATGAGAGACTTGGCTTCGGTCGAATCGCGGCTCGATCAGGCGCAGGAGTTATTGACTAATTATGCGGCCAACAACCAATCGCTCGAAGTCTCAGCGAAAACGTTGCATTACCAAGGTAATCTTCTTTACCGCCGGTCTAATATCTATTTGAAACAATCCGAATCGGATCGCTTAACATCTGCTGAACGAGAAGTGTTGTTCGGGAAAGCAAGACAAAATCTGAAGGGCGCTCTTGCTAGTTACCAGAAAGCCAGAAAACAGGTTCGTCGGTTGATTGATCCTCAAAGCGATGATGCAATTCAGATTGACCCTGAGGATCCATCCACGCTTCGCCGCCGGGATCAGTTTCAGGCGACTTATACTCAGGTGCGCGTGAGCATTCCCAAGGTGACCGAGCAACTGGCCGACACTTATTTAGAAAATAATGATGAGCAAAAGAAGCTTCTAGCAGAAGCTCGTGATGAATATGAAAAGGTGTGGGAGGCCTATCCCAAATTCATAGCCGGCCTTAAATCTTGCGTTTATGCTGCCCGTTGTAGTTACAAGCTCGGAGACAATAAAAAAGCGTTAGACCTGTTGAATGAAGTATTCATTCTCGGCGACAACAGTATTCTCAAACCAATCAAATTGGAATCGTATCTGTTGGCGTCCGATTGTTGGGCTGCTTCCAAAAAATACCCTTATAAGCAAGTCATCGAGATTTTAGAGCCGGCGGTCAATTCGTTAAATAAAGTTGAAGTGCGGCAGGCGGATTGGTTAAGAGTACAACTAGAGTATTCGATTGCAAAGCACGAAAAAGCAAAAGAGGTCAAGGCTGCAGGCGGTCCTCGGGCGACGAGTGATTCGAACCGGGTCGATCGGGCGGCGGCCAAAGTCCTTCGGAACGTGGCTCGCGTTGCGAGCCCTTATCGAGATCGTGCCAAGGAGTTACTTGCAGAGTGGAACGTTGATTTTTCCGAAGTTGCCGAGGGAGAAGCCGGCCCTCCTGAGTCATTTGATGACGCACGGCAAAAGGGTAAGGACTTTGTGACGGATCTAGAGTCTGTCGTGGGTGAGGCGAGCTTAGCTAAAAAGAAAGCTGCAGCGGCTCAGGGTATAGAAAAAGTGGAGCTGGACGCGGAGTACAAGGAGGCTGCTGAGGCGGCGTTGCGGCAAAGTGGAGAGGCGCTGGGAATGTTTGATCTGGCATTGCAGTTAGCTGAAAAGTCGACTTTGCGAGCCGATATTAATAATGTGCGTTACCTTCAGTGTTACTGTTACTTTGCCACCGAGCGATACATTGAATCAGCTTTGATTGGCGAGTTTTTGCTGAAAAAATACCCGAATGTCGAAGGCACGCGATCGGCGATGACTTTGTTGATTCAAAGCTATTCGATTTTGCTGGATAAGGCCCTTGAGAGCGACAAAGATTTTGAGCGATCGAGGCTGAATGCCGCGTGTGATGCTGTTTTACGGCGCTGGCCAGGGACAACCGAAGCGGGAGTCGCTGCCAGTACTATGACTCGATTAGCTCTAAACGACAAAGATTTTGATAGTGCCAGGAAATACTTTAGTCAGATTCCGAAAGATGCTGTTTATCAACCAATCATGAGCGTCAAGCTAGGTCAACGACTCTGGTTTGACTATAAAGCAAAAGCTCGAGCGACCGGGGCAGACCTAAAGCAGCTCCGGCCGCAGATGGACGAGGCGACTCAGTTGATGGCGGACGGGGTCAATAAAACCCTCTTTGATGAACTTAATTATGAAGTCGCTCTGGGAGCTTTGCTGCTAGTCGATGCAAGACTTAAATTGGGGGAGGTTGAACAAGCGATTGACCGGCTTGAATCGAAAGAGATCGCACCGTTGGATCTGCTAAAGCAACAGCACCCAGCGGTTACTGGAACGGCGACGGGTGAGATTTATCGTCGCGAAGTATATAAAACAGCGATTAAGGTGTACTTGGCGGCAATGAAGGGAGCGGATGATCAGCAGCAATGGATTGACAAATCCCGTGGTGTGATCGACGCAATGAAGGCTGACATCAAGGATAGTAATGATCCAAATGATGCGGCGCGAGTGGCTTCCATTTACCAACTCATCGCGATTCAGCTCAAGGAACAGTTTCAATTGCTTGAAGAGCCTGAAAAGAAACGTAAATTCGCGAATTCACTGTCCGGTTTTTTGAGCGGAATTCAATCCGAATCGAACGATGCCAAGACCATTTTGTGGGCTGGTTCCACCCTGCTTTCGGTTGCTGATTCTTTGGCAAAATCAGGATTGGATGATTCTTCAAAAGAAATGGCGAAAGAGGCTCAGGTTGCACTGACCCGAGCTCAGACGATGGGGTTTGCAGGCGATCCAAAGGAAGCAGTGATGGTTGCTGAGTTGAAGCGTCAACGAGCGCTTGCCTCCCGGCGGAGTGGCAACTTTGAATCTGCAATGAACGAGTTTTTAGAAATACTCAAAGAGTCGCCGAACTCACTGAATGTCCAAATTAATTCCGCGGAAACGTTGCAAATGTGGGCCAAGGTGGGAAAAAATCAAAAGCGATACATTGAGGCAGTCAAAGGACGAGACCCATACAAGAATCCCAAAACGAAGCGTACCCAAAAGCGGATTTGGGGTTGGGAGAAAATTGCTCTGGCGACTCGTAGTAACGAAAAATTCCGTAGCACTTTTTATAACGCGCTTTATCATGTTGTCGAATGTCGACTTGAGTATGGTATCTTGGCCGGAAATCAATCTGCCATCAAAGCGGCGGGTAGTGAGATTGCCAAGGAAAGAAAACGCGATGCTACGTTTAGTGGTAGCGAGATGTGGAAGCAGAAGTTTTCTGAA
Source organism: Pirellulaceae bacterium (assembly GCA_011087765.1). GTDB lineage: Bacteria > Planctomycetota > Planctomycetia > Pirellulales > Pirellulaceae > Mariniblastus. The sequence continues at coordinate 5,241 of JAALLA010000009.1, read as the reverse complement.
CTGGAAACAAGAGTTCAGCAGAACATCAACTAATGTTTTTAGAGAGTATCCTGCGGTTTCCGCGGGAAAAAACAACGATAGGAAAATTGAGGTCAGAGTTTTTCAATGAAGCAAATTAAAAAGACGATCGTTGGTCAAATGAAAGTAATCTTTGTTGTCTCCCTCTTCGTGGGAGTCGCGAATCTTGCTAATAGTCACGGACTATTAGCTCAAGACGGCGTGTATCAAGTGAAAGCGTCTGGTGGTAATTCGAAGACCAGTGGGAAGATTACCGAGATATCTCCTGATGGTGTGACCATTGCTGGTAAACTCGTGCCGGCGAGCAAAATCGATCGAGTTTCTTTTTCCAGGGAACCTAGCGATATTAATCGGGCTAGAGATCAAATGGAAACGGGGCGATTTGCCGATTCAATTGAGTCCTTGGGTAAAATTGATGTAACTAAGCTGACGCCGCAAATGAAGGCCGAAGTCGACTTCATTCGGGCCTATTCCATGGCTCAGAACTCATTGCGGGGTGGCGGCACGACACCTCAAGAGGCAGGTGGAGTCGTTGCTGCGTTTATCAATGAAAACCCGACCAGCTGGCATCTTTATCCAGCGATTGAACAATTAGGGAAATTGTATTTTGCGATTGATCGGACCGATTTAGCGATGGGTCAATTCGCGAAGCTGAGTCAATCCTCCTGGCCGAAGTATAAGCTCAATGGAGCGCTTCAGTTAGGAATGTTGGCAATGGACAACGCCACTGACGCGAACGCGGCATTTGATTCAATTCTCAATAACAATTCGAATGACGACGTGACGCAGCTTTACAAACTTCTCGCCAAGTGCGAGAAGGCTCGCCTCGCCGGAATGGGAGCAAATCCGGCTGCCAGTATTTCTCAGCTTAACGAAATGATTGCGACGGAAAACTCGGATAACAAACTGTTGTTTGCCCATCTTTACAATGCGTTAGGTGCCGTCCATCAAAAGAACTCGAATTGGAAAGAGGCAAGAACAGCCTATCTTCACACTGATCTGCTGTTTGCAACCGAAGGGGAGCTTCATGCAGAGGCTTTGTTTCATCTGTCCAAGATTTGGGCTCAATTGGATGAAACCGATAGGGCAGCGATAGCGCGAGATACACTTAAGTCTCGGTATCGTAATTCTTATTGGGCGGGAAAATTATAAAGCCCTAATTGGCGAGGGCTTGGCTCGTTTTGTGTGATATACTTAGCACAACTGAGTTGTAACATCAGACCTTTCATTGACATGATTTTTGGAGACAGGACGCTATGCAGTTTACTAAGGGGTCGAAAGCCAGCCGTGGTGTCTTTGTTTGGGCACCTCGAGTACTAATTTTTTCGATCGTATTTTCGGTATTCGCGTTTCAACCGCTATTTTCCGTTTCGTCGTCACGGGTGTTTGCGCAAGAAGAAGCTCAGCCAGCAGCTGAACCGGCGGCTCCCGAAGCGGCCGCAGCCAAGCCGGCACCGGCGGAGGAATCACTCTTGGGTTGGTTAACGGATTCGTTAGGTTGGACCTACATTCTTGTTTTTCTCTCCCTGTCGTTCATTTTGGTTGCCTTGTTCATTATGAACTTGCTATCGGCGAGGCGAGAATATGTTTGTCCCCAACATTTAATTGACGGGTTTGAAGCCCATCTAGAAGAAAAACAATATCAAGAAGCCTATGAGTTAGCCAAAACTGATGAGTCGTTTCTTGGAAATGTTCTCTCGGCTGGATTGGCAAAACTCTCAAGTAGCTACTCTGCTTCTGTCGCCGCAATGCAAGAGGTGGGAGCCGATGAGAACATGAAACTTGATCACCGGTTGAGTTATCTTGCCTTGATTGGAACGATTAGTCCCATGATTGGTCTTTTTGGAACGGTTCATGGAATGATTAACTCGTTCTATGTGATCGCCAACGGCGGCGGAACACCCGATCCGAACAAGCTTGCCGAAGGTATCTCCACGGCTTTGTTGACTACGTTGATCGGATTGGCGATCGCGATTCCAGCGATTGCTGCTTACAATATTTTGCGAAATAGAGTTCAGCGACTTGTGCTTGAAGTTGGAATCACAAGTGAAAATTTAATGGGCCGATTTGAAAAAGTGGGAAAGAAAAAAGACTAGGCTGATTCCTTTTCCGTTTGTTTCGGTGGTGCCATGAGATTATTTAAGAAAAAAAGTACTGAGATTCTCGAAGGCGATTTGACGCCTATGATCGATATGACGTTTCAGTTGATCGCCTTTTTCATGCTTCTGATTAACTTTTCGGAAGTGGATCGAGCCGAGGAAATCTTGTTGCCAAGCAGCGTACTTGCTGTTCCGCCAGAGGTTCGCCCGGACTACCAGATTATTTTAAATTTGGAACCGAGTGGTGTGGTGGTCTTCGAGGGACAAAAGAATGGGATTGACCTGTTAAATCCGTTGCTGTCCCGTCAGGTAGACGCAGCCGCGCGAGAAGGTATCCGAGACCCTGCTGACATTGCAGTGATCATTCGATCGCATGAGGATACCCCGACTGGAATTGTCCAGGAATTGATGGCTAAGTGTCAGGAATCTGAACTGCAGAGCTTTAGCCTCCGCGTCAAAAATCAAAAGTAAACCAGTAGAGTACGTCCATGCAAATGTCAATTTCGGAACCTGAAGAAATCAAGATCAATATGACCGCGATGATTGATATCGTGTTTCAGTTGCTGGTTTTCTTCATCATGACATTCAAAGTGGTGGCGATGGAAGGTGATTTTAATATCAAAATGCCACTGGCTTCCGAATCCGCCGATTCACTTGATGAAGAACTGCCTGATCTGATCACGGTACGACTCGAAGCTGGCGAAAATGGAAACATCTCGAGCATCATTGTTGATGACAGTGAAACGCTTCGCGAAGCGACGATGTTCCCTGATCTTACGAATATTGTCGAAGATCGATTGGCAGGTGAAGGGAACCCCGAGCAGGGTTCTGAAACCGAAGTTGAGTTTGATATCGATTACAATTTGAAGTATTCGTATACGGTGAAAGCGATCGGTGCGGTTTCAGGAAAAGTATTGGGAGACGGTAAATTAAAACCGCTTATCAAGAAGGTCAAATTTAAAGACGTTGGGAATGGACTTTGATCGGGGGCAGGCTGATTCCCTCTTGGGGTTCAGTTAGATTCGCGATTATTTCGTTTGGGTAACCTGCGCCTCCGCAAAATCGCTCTTTTTTATGACACTGCGAAGCTCGTCGAACGCAAAGCCGAAGATACCACTAGGTGTTTCGGCTTTTTTTTGTTTGCGAAATGAAAAAATTAAAAAAAGGTAAACTTCGAAGATTAGCAGGAGCCGCAGTTCCTGATGCCAATGCCGCGGTTCGTCAAGCGGAAGCGTTTACGCTTTACCTTCGAACCGAGTGCCATTTGGCAGAAAATACGGTGGCTGCCTATTCACGGGATATGCGGCGATTTATCGGATGGCTTGAAGGTCGTAAAGTGGCTGACTTGACGATCACGGAGTTGTCTGATTTTGTCGGTTTCTTGAACACCCAGCAATTGGCTCCGGCTTCCATTGCGAGGCATATCGTAGCGGTCAAAATGTTTTTCCGTTATCTCCAACTTGAAGGTTTGTTGGTCGATAATAAAGTTGAGTTGTTGGGAAGTCAAAAATTATGGCACCGAGTTCCTTCGGTTCTGTCACCAAGGGAGGTCGAGCGATTTCTTAATGGACCTCGTCGAATCGAAATTTATTATTTCCGTGACCGAGCGTTGTTGGAAATGTTATATGCCACCGGTTGTCGAGCTTCGGAAGTTTCCAATTTGCGACTGCGTGATTTACATCTTGAAGAGCGATATTGTAAGTGCGAAGGAAAAGGCAATAAGCAGCGGATGGTTCCTCTGGGAGATGCAGCAATTGAGGCCGTGACTGCTTATCTCGATAGGCAACGTCCCCGCCTGGAAGCCGTACGCTCCAGTGAAATCGACTGGTTGTTTCTGTCTCGCGGCGGTCGGCGATTGAGACGAGAGGCTGTTTGGGAATTGGTTAAAAAATACGCCTTGATCGCGGACGTTTCGGTTTCCATCAGTCCTCACACGTTGAGGCATAGTTTTGCGACACATCTCCTTGCGGGTGGAGCAGATTTGCGCCAAGTCCAGGAAATGCTTGGTCATGCAAGTATTGCGACAACGCAAATTTACACTCATGTTGACCAGTCACGTTTGAAAAAAGTACATCAGCAATTCCATCCACGCGCCTAAGCTTAGGATGTCGTTGGGTTGGTGTTCGACCCTGGAGAGGCCTGCTGAGTAAATTAAGTTAATTGCTCAACGAGCTGAGCCAGTGGGACGTTATTGGTCGGTTCTGGTAGCTACGACAATTCGATCGTGGCCACTGTAATCTTTAATTACTCGTACCTCTGAGTAGGCTTGGTTGTTTCGCACTAAATCAACGCAGCGGTCCATGATGATGGGGCTTGTTTCAAACATCAATGCGCCCTGGGGGAGTAAGAACTGGGCAGCATCGTTGACAAGTCTCTGGATGATTTCAGTGCCATGATCCCCCGAGAAAAGCGCGATCTCTGGTTCATGGTTTTTGACTTGATCATCCACCGTGGAAATTTCGAGTTTGCCAATGTAGGGAGGGTTGCTGACAATCAAGTGGACGGGGCTGCTTCCAGGCGGCAGCGCATCTAGCAAGTCACCTGCAAAGAAATGCATTTTGGACTCGACGGCGTGATGAGCCGCATTTGATTTCGCAATTTCGAGTGCGGGCTCGGAAATGTCAGTCGCAGCAATTTTGCAATTTTCGATCAGGGTCGCGAGTGTCACGGCGATGCACCCACTACCGGTTCCTACATCAATAATCCGAATTGGGTTGCTGTTTAGACTCTTTGCGAATTCCACAGCGGCGACAACGAGGTGTTCGGTTTCCGGTCTTGGAATTAATACATTTGAATCGACTTGAAAGCGGAGGGAGTAAAACTCACGGTGCCCGGCAAGATAAGCAACGGGTTCTCCCGCGGCACGACGTTTGACCCAATCACGGAATTCAGTCAATTGTTGAGCAGGAGGTTGCTCGTCGAAACGGGTGTAGAGTTGGATTCTCTGGCAATCTAAGGCTTCCGCCAGTAAAACTTCAGCTTCCAAACGCGCGTTTCCGATCGTCGATTTTGAGAAAAAATCGCTCGTCCAGTCTAGCAGCTGTTTAATCGTCCAAGTTTGTTCAGGTGTATCGGGCATGCTTGTTTCATTCGAAAATGTGGTCGCCGTCACGACGGCTGGGCT
>JAALLA010000157.1:7018-10097 GCA_011087765.1 Pirellulaceae bacterium | reverse complement strand
GATCACACAAACTCCAATCCAGAGTACCATCACAATTCCACTCGTTCCATTGGCCAATTTCGTTACCCATGAAAATTAGTTTCTTCCCGGGGTGCGTCCACATATACGAATAGAGCAATCTAAGATTCGCAAATTTCTGCCAGTGATCACCCGGCATTTGGTCAATCAACGCTCCCTTCCCGTGCACAACTTCATCGTGCGAAAAAGGAAGCATGAAATTCTCTGTGAACGCGTACATCAGGCTGAATGTAAGTTCGTCATGATGATATTTTCGGTGGATTGGATCTTTATGAAAATAGTGAAGCGAATCATTCATCCACCCCATATTCCATTTGAGGCTGAACCCTAATCCGCCAGCGTAGGTTGGACGAGAAACTCCGCCCCACGACGTCGACTCCTCCGCAATCGTTAAGACTCCAGGAAACGCTTGGTGAACCTGGTCATTCATTTTCTTAATGAATTCGATCGCGCCTAGATTCTCTCGACCACCATATTTATTCGGTATCCATTCACCATCCTGGCGACTGTAATCGAGATAGAGCATTGATGCGACGGCATCCACACGAAGTCCATCAATATGATATTTTTTGAGCCAAAACAAAGCATTGGCTACTAGATAATTTCGGACTTCATTTCGATCATAATTAAAAATCAACGTATTCCAATCCGGATGTTCCCCTTGCCTTGGATCCGCATGCTCAAACAAAGCCGTTCCATCAAACCGCGCCAACCCGTGGACGTCTTTGGGGAAATGCGCGGGCACCCAGTCTATGATTACACCAAGGTCATTTTGATGGCAGTAATCCACAAAGTACATGAAGTCTTCCGGAGTCCCGTAACGGCTCGTGCAGGCAAAATAGCCTACCGTCTGGTAGCCCCAACTTCCGGTGTAAGGATGTTCCGAAATTGGCATCAACTCTATATGAGTAAAGTTCAGCTGTTTGCAGTACTCTACAATCTGATGAGCGATGTCCCGGTAATTCATCCAGCCGTTGGGCTTTGTTGGATCCGTGCGCCAACTACCAAGATGAAATTCATAAACTGAAATTGCACGGTCGAGGGTGTCAGTCGACTCGCGCTTGGCTATCCAGTCGCCGTCATTCCATTGGTAGTCATCTAAATTTGCGACCACGGATGCGGTTCTAGGTGGCAATTCACTGGCAAAACCAAACGGGTCCGATTTTTCCGATTCGAGGCCGTTGCAATCCACTACACGATATTTGTATTTTTCACCCACAGCCAAATTCGGAATAAACAACTCCCAAACACCACTCGGTATTCGTTTCCTCATTGGGTGCCGACAGCCGTCCCAAGCATTGAAATCACCAACAACGCTAATCGCCTGCGCATCGGGCGCCCAAACGGCAAAATTAACACCAGCAATGCCCTCTACCTCGCGCAAGTGTGAACCGAGTTTCTCATAAATTTGAAACTGGTTGCCTTCATTAAACAGATACAAATCCTCGTCGCTCAATAGCGGCGGAAATGCGTAAGGATCATACTCCGTCATAATGACGCCGTCCTGAAGATATCGATATTTATATTTACCAACTGTCGTTCCGAAAGTCTCGGCGTCACATTCTGCCTCAAATATACCTAGAGCGTCGACCCGCTCCATTTTCTTCGAAACTTGCTCTCGACAGTCCAGTATCCAAACGCAATCAGCTTTCGGATAAAAAGCCCTCACCAGTACAGTCTCTTGCGACCGTGAATCAATCTTTTGATGCGGCCCAAGAAGTTCGTGAGGTTGACTCTCTTTTCCTAAAACCAACAAATGGAAATTGGGACGCCCAGCAACTGCTAACGTATCTCGCTTCATTTTAATACGCAATCCAGAGTTGGAAACCGTTGACTGGAATCATCGGTTCAAGAATGCTTAATGCTGACGATCCGAGGTAAATCGATCGCTAATTGAAAATTTTACCTCAGTGGCAAAAAATAGACAGTGGCATTAATCAAGATTTAACAACGCGTTCAGCTTGCGGCATAACCAAACGCCTGCCCTTGTCCAATTGGTTTTATCCGATCAGAAAGGAATTCAGCCATTCGGTTGGCCTCTTTTTGAGGGCGCTGTTGGATACGTTTTCGACGTCCGTGGAGATTCAACTTGAGATGGTTTCCCGCCGCCAACGGCTCTTGAGCAAGGTGAACCCGGTCGGTCACCAACAACCCTGTCCCTGAATCATCTTGCACCGCCGTGGGTTGTCCATTAGCGGAACGATGCCTGCCGCCGATCGCATCTACGGTAACACTATTACCTCCCTGCTCTACCTGATCAAACTCATTAGCAACTTGCGTCCGAACCTGAGGAGGATCAAACTGCCAAATCCGACAGTTAATTTGATGAATTGCCATCGCCCTGTCGATTCGCTGCCAGAGGTCGTGGTTCTTGATGAGTGTCAATGCACCGAATTTTTCCCACTGCCAATTGTTTTTTCGCCATTGGGATATCCCGCGCCGAATTCCGCGGCCCACGTATTTACTCGACGTAATCAGCGTAACGTGAGATTCTTGCTCAAGCGCTTCGAGGCCTCGAACCACCGATAGAAGTTGTAACCGCTCCCCCCGTATACCCGATTCGGTATCTGCTTCTTCGAATCGGGTTGCGGTGCCAATCTGTTCCAAAACGAATCGCCAGCGGCCGCCAGGCGATGGTTGGGATACGTATTTGGCCTCGGTAAATAACAAATAATGGGGAGCGGTTCTATTCATTGGACATAAACCTGATTGATGGAGTTCAGGCGACTGCTTGACCTACCCGTGCAGGATCAATAATCAGCCGAAAGGTATGGAACGACCTTCCGTTGTCCTTCAGTTTGCCATCCTTTGGCGTAGGTCAATTCGAATGTGGAGCGTTCGTTCAAATTGATCTACACGGTAAAAAACTTCTTCCGTCAAAAAGTAAATTCCCGATAACAAGGTCATCGACAATCTTTGCCTTAAAAGAAAAGTCTATTTGGGGGAAAATGTTTCGATGACCGACAAGGTCTACCGCCGAACCCTCCCAACCGATACGAGCTGAACTCCAGCTGAGAGTTTGAAGGGTTTAGGCGGACACTGCCTTTGATTTTTATGGGGT
>JAALLA010000157.1:0-6918 GCA_011087765.1 Pirellulaceae bacterium | reverse complement strand
GCTGAGGGAATCCGTTTCACTCAGGCACTCGCCGCCGCACCGGTGTGTGCTCCGCTGCGGGGGGCGTTAATGACAGGCAAACACATGGGACACGCCTCAGTCCGTGCCAACGGTGGCGGCACTCCGCTCCGAGCTGACGAGGTAACCATCGCCTCGATGCTGAAGCAGAAGAATTTTGCGACGGGCGGGTTTGGTAAATGGGGCGCCGGTGGACGCGATTCAACGGGAGTTCCCGAAAAACACGGGTTCGATGTCTTCTTCGGTTATTACGACCAGGTTCACGCTCATTCTTTCTTCCCTCCCTACCTAATTCGTAACAGCGAGGAGGTAAAACTTGAGGGCAACATTGGCGGTCGGCAGGGAAAGACATACTCTCATTACGCCATCATGGATGAAGCACTCGAATTCATCAAAACCAATCACCAAAAACCATTTTTTTGCTACCTTCCGATCACGCCTCCACACGGCATGTACGACATTCCTGCCGACGATCCGGCTTGGAAACTATACGAAAACGACGCCTGGATCAAAGATCCAAAAATTTCGCAAGACACTAAAAACTATGCTGCGATGGTCTCAATGGTCGATCACAACCTGCAGCAAGTACTGGATCTGTTAAAGGAACTCGAACTGGAACAAAACACGATCGTATTTTTCACTGGCGACAACGGTGGACAAGACCGATTTCGCTCCCAACAACACCCACGTGGTTTTTTTGGCCCCAATGTAAACCCTGTAAATAACGTAGAATTTAGAGGTGGAAAAGGAAATCTTTACGAAGGAGGTTTGCGCATTCCATTCATTGTGCGCTGGCCCGGAAAAATTACCCCCGGTCAAACAAGCGATCTTCTTTTTAACCAAGTCGACATCCTGCCTACGCTTGCAGAATTGACCGGGACTCAGGCACCAAAGGACGTCGACGGACTCTCAATTCTACCGGAGTTGATTGGCCAACAGCAGGCCGGCCGGGAACAGGAACAGCACCGATTTTTGTATTGGGAATTCGGCTCCCAAACCGCTGTTCGAATGAAAAACTGGAAGGCGATTCAGTCCAAGAAAAATAGACCGTGGGAGCTTTACGATCTGGACCAGGACCTAAGCGAGGCACATGATGTGGCTCAACAGCACCCTGAAATCATTAACCAGATGAAAGAATTTGCTCAGCAATCGCACGAACCGGTGATGGAAGGAACTTACACGACCAAAGTCCGCCACGAACGAGATCGCCAAGCAAAGTTCGGTACGTCGAAACGGCTTCCACCTTCCAAAAAAGCTGGAAAGATGAATCGAATTAAGCATCCTAATTTGATTGCACCGGAAAATATTAAAATCTTAAAATTCAGCAGTGAAAACCGACCCAACGATAAGATGGCAAGCTACGCCTTCGATGGAAAATCAAATACCATCTGGCATACCCAATTTTCAAACGAATTGAAATCGCATCCACACGAACTAATACTTGACCTTGGTAAACCAATGTCTATCGTAGGTTTTCGATACCTCGCTCGACAGGATGGTGGATGGAATGGGACGTTTGCCAACACCGAGTTTAGCATCAGTGATACACCTGATTCATTTCCGTCGAGTCAACTGAATGCCACCTTCAAGAAGACTAACTTGGTGCAATCGGCCGATCTCAAAACGCCAGTCCTTGGCCGTTTCATCAAAATCAAGATTCTCTCAGAGGTAAATCAGGGCCCTTGGGCCTCCGCCGCGGAATTGGGAGTTATCGCTCAATAACCCCAGCATTTGACTAGAGATCTTACAAATAGGTACGCCAAAGTTAGGGTTTTCGTGACCCGAATATCTTACTTAAACTCTTCCGCATTTACCTGTTAAACCGAGTACAGGTTCTTTTTTTGGATTTGTTTACGCAAACGGGTCTTGCTTTAAAAAATGCCCTTTCTAACCTAGAACACTGAAGCCTTCCCCAGTTACCGTTCGGTGACTCTCCACAGCTTCCAACTGTATTCGAAGTGAAGAGAATTTCACTTCGAAAATTGAGTTCGCAAGGATATTCAGTACCCCTAAGATTTACCTCGGAGATGTTATGAAAACCTTATTATCACTTACCGCAATGATGCTCGCGGTACTGTGCTTCAATTTAAACCAAACCAACGGTCAAGATTACGATATTAGCGAAGACACATTGGATTTTGGTGGCGTCCAAATTGGCTTCAGCGAAACCGACGTCATCACCATTACCAACAATGACATCAAAGATATCATTATTAACAGTTACTCAATCAACAATGATCCCGACGGTGTTTACTCAGTCGTTTCGGATCCAGTAAACGTAGCCATCGGTACCAATGGCAGCTACGATCTCGAAGTTGAATTTACACCCTCAACCGATGATTACTACGAGGCTGAACTGTCGATTAACATACTGACCTTTTACGGAACTTTCACAGAAGTAATTACGTTAATTGGCAATAGCACAAACTACGATGATCCCTGTGACCTTGTCGACGACATTCGACAGTTTTACCGAGAATGCCTGGCAGATGGAACACTCGAAGGAACCGGTTCCGGAAGACGGGCTAAACGCCGTGAGCGAGCCTTGCGTTGTCGATTACGTGCAATCTCGTATTTGTGCCGACATGGGTATTACTGCTATGCATCCTGGGTTACCCAAACTGCAATCAAAAGAACAGACGGTCTCGGTTGTCCTAGAGATTTTGTCACGGGCTCGAATTTAGAAGCCCTTAACAATGATCTACTCTTGCTCCAAGCAATTTTGCAAAATTGATTTGGCAAGATTGAATTGGCCCAACTAGATCGGCCAACCCACCCTTAAAAACATCGCACCCCGGTTCGACTGAGCCGGGTTTTTTTATGCGCGCTGCATGCAAAAACAATCTCGGGATCACGTACGGCACACCGCACTATTCGTCGCCATGCTCAAACTTATTCGATAACAACGGTTGTGAGGGTTGTATTTCAAGATAGACAAAATAAACAAACTCAGGCTATTTCTAATTGGATCGAATCACAAGCGACCTCGATAACTATTAAGTGCAGTTCAACCGGTTGATTTCCCCTGATTAACCGTCCTGTGATGTAAAACTCAATGGCACCTAATGTCGCTCAGTCGATTAATCAGCCAACTCTCATTTCGCCTCGGCAACGTCAACCTCGCGTTTGGTAGCTAATGCTCGGTAAAATTAAAAAGACAATTTTAATTTTTGACCCAAGAAAATTGGGCACCGCGGTTGGTAATCAACTCGACTTTGATGCCGGCATGGATAATTTTCGAAATCTGTGCCAACTCGAAGACCGAATTCTCTACAGTGCCTCCCCAATTGGTGTTTCCGCCGAAATGCCGATTGACCATGGGGCGATCGATTCGATTACCTATCACGATCTTGCAGAAGCCGCTCCGATCGCGACCAATGATCAAGTTGCATCCGCTGACTTTCTTCCTCCGCCGCCCTTCGGGAGCGACCACGAACTTTTCGTCATTGATTCCCGGGTTGAAAATTTGAGCGAGCTTCTCGAAGAGCAACTCTTCGATGAATCAATCAATGCAACATTGATTGACATTGGTAGCGAATCGGATGGAATCGTCCAACTCACGGAAATCCTTGAGTCTTATACCGAACTCGCAGCAATCCACCTCTTCTCTCATGGCGAATCAGGTGTTATTCAACTCGGAAACACTCAACTTTCAGCCACCACTTTCGATTCCTATAGCGCTCAAATCGAAGCCTGGGGACAAGCGTTACACGACGACGGTGATATCCTGATCTACGGCTGCGATGGCGCCGCTGGAACTGAGGGACAATGGTTAATCAATCAAATCGCTGACATCACCACGGCCGACGTCTCGGCGAGTACCGACTTAACTGGACACGCAGATCTTGGGGGTGACTGGATTCTTGAAACGACTATCGGAGCGAAACCTGAGGCACCCAGCTGGCTAACGGAAGTAAGTGAAACGTGGTCTTCCACCCTTGGGGTTGTGGCCGGCGCAGACTTTTTCACCACTAATGAAAACCAGGTCCTTTCCGTCGACAGCGACTCCGGTGTCTTGGCAAACGATATTTTAGACACAACTAGCGGAACAATCACTCAATCTCCAGAGCTCAACTTTGATGCAAGCCAGGACGTTTCGCCTAATCAAACCTGGGAAAATACTTCGGGGATCTCCGGTTTTGATTTTGCGCTTTCCCCCACGGTCGCCAACAATACGGCAATTGACGCTCCCCCTGAAATCACCTCTGCCTACCTCTTCGATGGCGCTGGCAGTGCCACTCTTGGGTCTACATTCTCAGACCTTTCCTTGGACCCAACAACAGAAGCTGTTTCGTTTGAAACGTGGTTTCGACCAGCCAGCGGTACCGTCTCTGACTCATATCTTTTTGAAGTTGGCAGTCAAAATTCTGGCATCAACTTGTCAATCTTCAACGACAACGTTGACGGGACAATTAAACTGGCACTTACGGTCAATGGAACCCAGTCAATTTCAGTTGTCTCTGACATTAGCTCCGAGGTGCTCTCCGGCTCCTTTATCCAAGCCATCACTACTTTCGACCCATCGACCGGGACAGCCGAATTATATGTAAATGGCATCTCGGTCGGCACTGCAACCGATAGCACTATTACCGATTGGTCCGACTCAACCGAAACTACCTCTCTGGCAAAGTCGAACGGAACCGCCAAAGTCGTGTCTGGCCAGGCGATCTTTAGCGGTTTTCGCGGAGAGATCGCCAATTTCAGTTTTTACCGTGCCATCCTTTCAAGCTCAGAAATACAACAGGATTATACAGCTTCCAACAGCTTTCTTTCCGTGGTCAGTTACGATTCCGTTTCCCAGCAAAACGCAACTATCTCCATGCAACCTGATGGAAGCTTCGTTTACGACCCCGGAGACAATTTCGACTATCTGACAGGAACCGAATCAGCGAACGATTCGTTCGCCTATACCGTCACAGATAACGTCGGTAATTCGGAGACAGCAACAGTTCAAATACAAATTTTTGGACAAAACGACAATCCCAGCGACATTGAATTCTCAAACAATACTATCGACGAAAATACAGACACCACCGGAGGCTATACCGTAACAAACCTCCTTACTGCCGACCTAGATACAAATGATTTTTTCACCTACTCAATCGTTGGCGGTGCCGATGCCGGAAAATTCACGATCTCTGGTGCAGAACTTCAGCTCGCTGACGGAATAATCGATTTTGAGTCTCAGGAGTCTTATTCCGTACAAGTCGAAACCCAAGACTCAAACAACGCCTCATTTCAAAAATCATTTCTTTTAAACGTCAACAATCTGGATGATACTGCACCGGTCCTCACGTCGCCCCCCAACGTCGCAGTTGACGAAAACATCTCTGCGAACGCAGTCGTTTACACCGCCTTCGCAGATGACTCGGCAGATGTTTCCAATGGGATCACCTTCGCAATTTCCGGAACTGACGCAGCCAGTTTCAGCATTGATCAAAACACGGGCCAAGTCTCAATTCTTGCATCACCTGACGCAGAAATAAAAGACACTTACCAAATTCAAATCGTGGCAACGGACGATGCCGGAAACGCCTCAACGCCCCTCTCGGTTCTAATCGGCATAAATGACCTGGATGAAACCGCACCGGTCATTACATCGCCCACGAACGTTGCAATTAATGAAAACATCCCTGCCAACCAAGTCATTTATACTGCTACCGCAGATGACTCGGCAGATGTTTCCAGCGGAGTCACGTTTGCGATCACCGGAACCGACGCTGACAGCTTCAGTATTGACTCAAACACGGGTGACCTCTCGATGCTTGCCTCACCTGACGCTGAAATAAAAGACACTTACCAAATTAATATCATTGCCACCGACAATGCTGGAAATTCGTCCAACCCACACTCGGTTCTGATCAACGTTAACAACCTCGACGACACCCCACCGACCATCACCTCGCCTACCAACATTGCTGTCGACGAGAATATCCCCGCCAACCAAATCATTTACATCGCCACCGCGGATGACTCGGCAGACACTTCAAACGGAGTCACCTTTGAACTCTCAGGAACCGACGCAGCAAGTTTCAGCATTGACCAGGACACGGGTGCAGTCACGATTCTTGCCTCTCCCGACGCAGAAACAAAAGCCACTTACCAAATTCCAATCACGGCAACGGATTCTGCAGGAAACTCGTCAGCACCGCAATCCGTTTCAATCAGCATTAACAATCTGGATGAAACACCGCCGCTCATCACCTCGCCTAACAACGTCGTCCTTGACGAAAACATTCCTGCAGACCAAATAATCTATACCGCCACCGCTGATGATTACGCAGATATTTCCAACGGATTTACATTCGCCATCTCTGGGACTGATGCAGACAGTTTCAGCATTGATCAAAACACGGGTGAAGTCACGATCCTTGCCTCTCCCGACGCAGAAACAAAAGGGACTTACCAAATTCAAATCACGGCAACGGATGCCGCAGGGAATTCGTCAAACCCACACACAGTTTCAATCGCAATCAACAACCTCGATGAAACATCACCGACCATCACCTCACCGAGCAGCGTCGCCCTTGACGAAAACATCCCTGCCAACCAAATAGTCTATACCGTCACCGCTGATGATTCCGCAGATGTTTCTAACGGTTTCACTTTTGCCATCTCAGGCCCTGATGCAGACAGTTTCAGCCTTGATCAGAACACCGGCGAGGTCTCAATTCTTGCCTCGCCGGACGCAGAAACAAAAGCGAATTATCAAATTCAAATCACGGCTACTGATGCCGCTGGAAACGCTTCAAACCCTCACTCGATTCTGATCAGCATCAACAACCTGGACGACACCGCGCCGGTCATCACATCGCCAACCAACGTCTCCGTTAACGAAAACATTACCGCCAACCAGATCATTTACAACGCCACCGCCGATGACTCGGCCGATGTTTCCAA
>JAALLA010000156.1 GCA_011087765.1 Pirellulaceae bacterium | reverse complement strand
ATCGGTTCGGCTGCGATCCCCGCATTTAACCCTTTGGGAATGGAGCTGTCTGGAACGATTCACCTTTCTGATCTGCAAGTCGGGGCAAGCCCGATGACAAGGCAGCTGATCGGCACAATTAAACAACTGCGAAATGTGATGAAACCAAATTCACCCGAAACCAACATCAACGATTGGATCCGGATGAGCCCTCAGTCGGTTCCATTCGTCGTCAAAGACGAACGCATTTATCACGAAGCAATGACCATCCAGCACAAAGATCTTGTTTTTCAAACCAAGGGAAGTGTTGGGTTTGATCAAACACTCGACATGATTGCCGAAATCCAAATTGCCGACGACTGGATCGAAGGAAAACCACTCCTGGCCGGACTCCGAGGACGCTCTATTTCGATCCCGGTTCGTGGTACCGTTGCCAAACCCCTGTTCGATAAAAATGTGATCAAACACTTCTCGCAAAACCTTGTAAACAAAGCAACCGGTGGATTACTGAATGACAAAATTAAACGAGAAAGCGACAAGTTGTTTGGCAAAATCGGAGAAGAACTGGGAATTCCCCCTGCCAATCAACCCGGCATTAATAACGAACTGAATTCCCCTAACAACTTTGACCCCAATCAGCTTGAGGAGAAAATTCAGGGCGAGTTGATTAAAGGAATCGGAAATTTGTTTGGCAAGTGATCCTTATTAACAAAACATCAAAATACTTTTTTCTTCACTTGCTCCGAATTCGTGTATCGTTGGATTCGCAACTCTTGGTAATTGTCTAAACTAATTCTGTGATTCCACGATGTTGGCGATCGCTCTGTTCACTCTTTCCCCGAAGAGGCAAATGTGAAATTACACTTCCTTGGCACGACGGGATACCACCCTAACAACCAACGGCAAACTGCGTGCCTGATGCTCCCTGAACTGGGTCTCATATTTGACGCAGGCACCGGGATATTTCGCGCCCGAGATCTGATTCAGACAGACACACTGGATATTTTCTTAACCCATATTCATCTGGATCATTGCGTTGGGCTTACATTCCTCTACGACGTTCTTTATCAAAAAGAAATGCAGCGCGTGACTGTTCATCTCGCCGAAGACAAAATTGAGGCGATTGAAAAACACCTCTTTAGCGAATCACTATTTCCTGTCAAACCAAATTTTGATTTCCAGCCACTTTCCGATCATCCGGTGACACTTAACGATGGGGCTCAGTTGCTCACCATTCCTTTGGATCACCCCGGTGGCGCCCACGGTTTTCGAATCGACTGGCCTGACCGATCTTGCGCCTACATCACTGACACCACCGCATCGGTTGATGCGAATTACGTGGGGGCCATCGGAAATGTAAACACACTGATCCACGAGTGTTACTTTCCCGATGGTTGGGAGTCCAAAGCAAAACTAACAGGGCACAGCTGCCTCACTCCGGTCGCGGAAGTGGCCGCAAAAGCCAATGCAGATCGACTTTTTCTCGTACACGTCAATCCGCTTGATGAGTCTCCTCAGCCCCTCGATCTCGAATCCGTCAGCCAAATCTATACACCAATCACCATCGCACAAGACCATCTGACGATTGACCTCTAATGCCATCGCTATTTTGCTCTTAGAACCCTCCACAGTCGGCTCGAAAAAATCACCCTAACTCGACTGATCTCCTCGGGATCAAGCGTCGCCTACTCAGCGATCAGACGCTCAACGGCCTTGGCTCCACTTTCGATACAGGCCGGGATGCCAACGCCGCGGTAACTATTCCCAGCCAATTCTAAACCTTGATGATTCGTCGTTAATGCTTCAATTCCGTCGACTAAATCTCGATGCCCCAAATGATACTGCGGCATGCAATTTCGCCAGCGAATGACACGAGTCAATTCTGGCTTGCCTTGAAATCCAACGGTCAGCCGTAATTCTTCGATCGCCATTTCTACCAGTTTTTTATCGTCTAAATCCACCAACTCACGCCGCAACGCTCCGCCGATAAAACAGCGGATCAAGACCTTTCCATCAGGGGCGCGGCCTGCAAATTTATTGCTTCCAAAACTAGTCGCGATCACGTCTCGATTGAGTATTGAAGGGACAATAATTCCGTAGCCTGAAAATTCCTGACCAAGTTGCTCACGATCGATACCTAAAATAACGACCGCGGAACTCGCTGCCTCTATTTTTGCAAGATCTTTCGCAAGCTCCCCATCGACCGACTGCAGTAACCGCCCGCTGATTTTCGCTGACGTGGCCAAAACCAATCCTTCAGTCTCTAATTTCTGAACCGCTTTGGAATCCGAACCGACCGTAGTGACCTGCCAACCCGCATCTACTTTAGCCACCGACTCCACGCTCGAGTTGATTTGAAAATCTACTTTTGGCAACGACTCCATAATCCAGCGAATCAATTCACTAATCCCTTGCTTAGGTGCGCGAAACATTCCGTATCTCGCCCCACTTGCCTCCCTTTGGATTGCCTTACCCCTCGCAACTCGGCCCGCTTGAATCAAACTGCCGTGTTGTTTTTCCATCGCAACAAACCTGGCCATTGTCGCTTGCATGCTCAGTTTTTCAGGATCGGCAGTGTAAATCCCACCTACCAGCGGCTGGATCAAAGTCTCATAAACCTCGCGACCAAATCGACGCGTGGCAAAGGAAAGTAAACTCTCATCCTGAATCCAATCATTGGGAGCGATCTGTTCTTCCGCCTGAAATCGATCTTTCGCGGCCTCCGATAGTAACGGAGTTGCTAAGATTGATTCCAAATCGCTTGGCAGCATCAAAGAAAGACCACGGGGGACTGGATGGATGGTGTCCTCGGTTGCGACATAAGCCCGGTCGTCTATCGGAATCGTCTGCAACAGCTCGTCGGTTTTCCCAAGATGTTCACAAATTTGAATCGCCGATTCCGGATCCGTCGTAAACATATCCGCGCTATGTTCGATCAAATAACCTTCGGTCGATTCCGTCTGTAGGACTCCGCCCCAAAGCTCACTCGATTCCAGGACGGTAATTTGAGCGTCGGGCATTGCCCGTTGCGCGAAAAACGCAGCCGACAGTCCTGTAATCCCGCCGCCCACGATCGTGATTGTTTGTGATTTCATATTTATTTAAATCGACTAGCAGCAAAATGAACCGGCGAGATATGAGGGGTTTCACCCAACATCAATTCCTTGATCAGCTGGCCTGTTCCGGTTGCCATACTCAATCCAAGCATGTTGTGGCCAGCCGCGATCCAGACATTATTCATCGCTGGACTTCGGTCAATAATCGGCTTCCCGTCCCAAGTCATCGGCCGCCATCCAAACCACTCTTCTTCGATTGGGTCACAATAGGGTTCGTGAAGATATTTTGCCGCAGCCGATTTTAACAACTCGATACGTCGCGGCGGAATCGTTGTGTCATATCCCGTAAATTCCATCGTCGATCCAATTCGATATTTCGACTGCATCGGCGTGATCGCGACATGACTATCCTCAAAAATAATAGGGATTTTAGGCATCAATCTTGGTTTCGGCATGGTCAACGAATACCCTTTGCCAGGCTCGATCGGAATCGACATTCCTAAATGGTGATTCAAAAAAGGCGTCATCGCCCCGGTAGCCACAACAAAATGATCCGCTTCCAGTTCACGTCCATTGGATAGAACCGCTTTCGCATTCCCCTGGTCTCTCTCGAACTGCTGAACAGGAAAATCTTCAAGAATTGAAACGCCTAAACCCAGCATTTTTTCGCGCATTTGGGATAACAATTTATCCGGCCGTAAATGGCAATCTCCTTCATAATGCCACCCACCTCCAAACCCCGACTTAATAGCCGGCTCTAATGTCGTCAACTGATTGCCATCATAGGGTGTCGCCGCCACCCCGAAATTTTGCCGGATGAGCCCATCCATTTTGCCAAAATCACGAAATGACTCTTCGTCATCAAAAACAAATAGCAGGCCTTTTTCCTGCCACTCACAATCAATATTTTCAGCCGCAATCAATTGCTGATACAACCGCTTGGAGGATTGCAACAATTCATGTCGGCCGCGGCCGGCGGCCATCATGTCCCGATGATTGCACCGCAGTGAAAAATTCCAAAACCACTTCACAAAGTTCATTTCAAACCGTGGCTTGACCGCAAACGGTGAATTTGATTTCAACATCGCTTTGAGCGTTTTTAATATTGCTCCGGGTTGGCAAAGCGGGAACACATGACTTGGGGAAATATAGCCGCAATTACCGTGTGAGCATGCAGCACCAAATTTATCGCGATCCACGATCGTCACTTGGCAACCCGCTTTGATCAGATTCCAAGCACACATCGCGCCAATGACGCCACCGCCGATGACGACAACACGATCACCCTGGCCAGCTTTCATGAGGGTATTCCCATCTTAAATGGATCATCCGAGTCGAGAATCAATTCCGCCTCTCCGCAAATATACGCTTCCCCCTCAATCGTCGGAATAATACTCTCAGATTCTTCATCGTTTCTAAAGGAACCTGAAAATACCGTCCCAAGAATCCCCTCTTGCCGCCAAATCTCACCTGGAGCCAACAGCCCATCGGCAGCCAAACAGGCGAGCTTAGCGCTGGTGCCCGTGCCACACGGAGACCGGTCGTAAGCTCCCCCCGGGCAAAGAACAAAATTCCGACTGTGGTTAACCGGATTTTGAGGTTGAGTGAATAATTCGACATGGTCGATCGGCCCGTCACTGCCCCCAATCCCCTCGATTTCGAGGGTCTTCATAATTCGCTTGGTGACTTTGGTCAGGTGGTCTGCATTAGAAACACATAATTCTTCCTGTGAGTTTTTGACAAGGAAAAACCAATTTCCACCCCAGGCAATATCACCAATCACTTGGCCATACTCTGGAACCTCAAGGACGACGTCACGACGAAGGCGGTAGCTGGAAACGTTCTCGACTGCGACTCGACGATTGCTTGTAAAACTCGCTGTAACCAACCCAACGGGCGTTCCAATGCGATGCACCCCCCGATCAACAATTCCGAGATGCCTAAGAGTCGCCATCAGCCCAATCGTGCCGTGCCCACACATTCCTAGATAACCCGCGTTATTAAAGAAAATCACATCTGTGGTGCAGGCGGGATCTTGAGCCTGAATCAGGAGCGCACCGACCCAGACGTCTGAACCCCTCGGTTATTTGACGACCGCACTGCGAATCCCGTCAAATCGTTCCCGAAAAACGGCAACTTGTTCTGCCAGTGGTCCACCACCGAGATCGGGCCCGCCGGCTACGATAATCCGCGTCGGTTCACCACCGGTGTGCGAGTCGATAACTTTAATTCGTTGAATCATAGAAACATCAGATTCTGGGCTTGAGCCGGCAGTGACGGTTTCAGTAGCCGACGGAGAATGTTAGCTTATTCTATTCGTGAACATCCGCTGCGGGGAGATGCTCTTTGGTTGGATTCCCAATTACTTGAGAAGTAGCCCTTAAAACCAAACCGCCATCCTTTTCCCGCAGCTTTGGTTTAATTAAAACGTTCTATTATTTTTACTTACTTGAGATATATCATGGCGACACACCAAGTTTTAATTGCCGGAGAGTGGCGAGATTCCGATGCCACACAAACATTTCAAGCAAGCGATCCACGGGCCGCAACTTTAATTCCGGAAGACTACCCCGTCAGCAGCTGGGCCGAATGCGAAGCCGCCCTCGATGCGGCTGGAATTGCCTATGCTCAACTTCGAGAAATGCCCGGTGAGGCAATCGCGGCCTTCCTCGAGGCCTATGCCACTCGGATCGACGCTCGATCCGAGGAAATTCGGACAATCGCTGCCCGTGAGACAGCCCTACCTGCCGAAACGCGATTGGTTGGAGAACTCGCCCGAACGACTGGCCAACTTCGCGCCGCTGCCTCGGCAACTCGCTCGTCAGCCTGGCAAATGCCAATTATTGATTCCGCAAACAACATTCGCTCCTGCTTCGCACCGCTCGGCCCGGTTGCCGTCTTTGGCCCTAATAATTTCCCACTCGCCTTTGGTAGTATTTCAGGCGGGGATTTTGCTGCCGCTATTGCAGCAGGAAATCCGGTAATCGGAAAAGCAAATTCAATGCATCCCGGCACAACCCGTCTGCTCGCCGAAGAAGCACAGCTCGCGGCCAAAGAAACAGGAATGCCCGCAGGCACCGTCCAGTTAATTTATCGCACCTCGCACGCCGATGGTGAAAAACTAGCTCGAGATCCACGGCTTGCTGCCATTGGTTACACCGGCAGCCGAAATGCTGGATTGGTGTTAAAGAAAGCTGCTGATTCGGTTGGTAAACCGATCTACCTTGAGCTCTCATCAGTCAATCCTATCGTTATCTTACCGGGCGCTCTAAAAGAACGTGGAGAGGAAATCGCAAGCGAATTAACAGGAAGTTGTTTGATGGGATCTGGTCAATTCTGCACCAACCCTGGACTTATTATTGTCCAAAATGACGCCGATGGAAAACAGTTTATCGAATCAGTTGCCACCCAGTTCAGCGACCAACCGGTCGGCACGCTGTTTTCCCTTTCCGGGCAAAACGGGCTTCAATCCGCCATCGAAACCCTCACGTCCGCAGGTGCAACTCTGGTTTGCGGAGGGACTACAGGAGGTGGCGAAGGCTACTCATTCAGCAATACTGTGCTGAAAGTCGACGGATCTCAATTCCTCTCCCACGCGGAGCAACTCCAAACCGAGGCATTCGGCGGCTCCACACTTATGGTTGTCAGCGATTCGATCGAACAAACCAAAACAATCATCCAAGCGTTGGAAGGCAATCTGACGGGTTGCATCTATTCTGCCAGCGACTCCACCGATGATGGGGCTTACGACCAAATCGTACCAGAACTCCGCCAGCGAGTCGGACGACTTTTAAACGACCAAATGCCTACAGGGGTCGCAGTATCTGCCGCAATGAATCACGGGGGTCCCTTCCCGGCGACTGGACACCCCGGGTTCACCGCCGTTGGTATGCCCGGGTCAATCACGCGATTCGCAATGTTGCAGTGCTTCGATCATGTCCGTTCGCACCGCCTTCCCGCCATCCTTCAGGACTCCAATCCTAACCAAGCTTGGCGGTTAATCGACGGTCAATGGTCTCAAGGCGATGTCGCGGCCACTCCGGCAGACTAATCCCTGCTTCAGACCAACGCGAGTTTGAACAACATCCAACTGAATCGCGCGGGCGGGCAGCCAAACCGGACCGTGGCTGCTCTGGACTTAACCCTGGAATGTCCGCCCCGGCCAATTTCCCCACCAGTTTTTGAACAACCGGTATTGGGTTTCGATAAAATTCTTTTGACTCGGACTCAAAAAATCAGATTCATTAAAGTGATGTTCATATTCCGACTCTCCATTGAGTACCAACAGATACTTATAAAAAAGGACCAAATCTGGACCTTCGTCGTAGGTCGATAGCACAAACAAGGCATCATTGAGTTCTTGAGCCAAACGCCTTGCCTCTACACTCCCTGATGCTGCATGTTCGCAAAGCGAAACAAAATGCAAAACAACTTCAGGGATCGCATTTCCAATTCCTGTAATTGCTCCGACGGCACCACAATTCACATAGCCGTGAAAAACCTGGGTATCGACTCCGACCATCAACTTCAACGCCTCATCAGCGCCTGTGATGTGTTCGGCAGCATAACTTAACGATGGACCTCCACCGAATTCCTTAAATCCAACCAGGTTGCTAAACTCACGGCGCAAGTCGAAAAATAGATCTGCTTTTGTCTCAAAACCATAATAAGGACTGTTGTAGATCACGGCAGGAACTTCAGGCGCTGCGGCAAGAATCGCAGCAAAGTGATTTCGTTGAGCCGTAGGCGAAGTACCCCTTGAGAGGACTCGCGGGATAACCATCAATCCACTCGCGCCAACCGAGGCCGCATGGGCAGTGTGATCGACGGCAGAACGAGTGTTCATGGCACCCGTTCCAACCACCACAGGAACCCCTGCTTCGCAGAGTCGCGCGACGCCCATTTTTCGCTGATCATCCGTCAACAAGGGCCAATCGCCCATGGAACCACAGTAGACTACACCTTGCATGCCGGCAGTCATCATCTGCTGCCCCTTGCTGACTAAAGCATCAAAGTCTGGCTGACGATCCGCTCCACAGGGAGTCATCAACGCCGGAATACAACCGCTAAAAATTTGTGTGTCCATCGAAAAGCGCCGAAAGTAGTTGGGAAAAAAGACAAGGTTGATTGTATCTGAGGAAAACCAAGTCACAAAGGATAGAACCACTGACAAAAATTAGACAATAAAGACCATCGCTCAACCTGTTTGCTGCCAATCAACTGTCTTTAATTTCATACTTTAAAGAAGCATTCATAAATGATGATGAAAGCTGCAAGGGCGAGCAGAAACCACGCAAAAATACGTTTCAGTCGCTCCCCGTCAAACTTTTGAGACCACCAGGAACCGATCATGACCCCAGTGATCATCAAAATTGAAAATTGAACCAAAAATAGATAATCCATCTCGCTGCCGATGCGAATCAAATCGCCACCAAAGAATCCAACGAACGATTTGAAAGCTACGATGGACAAACTGGTGCCAACCACCGTTCTCATCGGCAGCCCGAAAAATATTATTAATAAGGGAACGATCAATACACCACCACCCGCCCCCGTAAATCCGGGAACAATACCAATCAGCAGGCCGCCAACCGCCAGTGAGGCGTAATACGCAAAGGACTTTTGGGCTTTAAAATCCGTTTTTTGACTCGCCGGTTTGCCAATGAACCCCAGCAACGTTGCGGATGAGAGAAAAATCAGCCCAGCAAAAATAGACAAAACAAAAATCTTTTTTGACACCACCAGCGAACCGATCGTAAACAAATGGTCTGGCACAACGTCGAATAGCCACAACCGCACGATTAAGTTCCCGGTCGCCACTGGAATTCCCAATGCAATGACGGTCGGAAAATCGATAATTTTTTGTCGGATCCGCGGCACAACACCAACCAAAGCAGTAATACCGACAAGAATCGTCGTGTAAGCCGTGGCAAATTTGAGATCGAAGTGCAGCAGGTAAAGCATCGCCGGCAGCAACAGCGACCCGCCGCCTCCAAACATGCCCATGACAATGCCAACGAGCATCCCCATTAAGTAGCCGAGAATTGTTTCAATCATTACCGTCCTGCCATTTATATTCCGCGCCACCAGCGTTATTCGAGCGAGATCATCTCAATCCCATCGGAATTTAAATCGCTTCTGTTGATTAGATTTTCTCCAGTCTAACCCCTTCGATCGCTTTCGCACAACGTCGCCTAAGCATACCCGCCATCGAAACTCCAGACGTCAGATTGAGTCAACTCAAATCAAAATTGACTGGAAAATCGCGTCCAAGAACGTTAGGCTATCCTTCGGACAAAAGAGACCGAACGACGCTGTCTCCTTCCAACTCGCTTCCCAACTGCCAAGCAGAGAGTCAATCCACGTTACATCAAACACTCGCATTCTAATTTCAAGCGATTGCCCAAAACTCAATCGCCCTGCTCAAAAATCAAAAACCCATGAAATACCACGCTTTAATTGACTTAAACCTCAAAACTGCTTTGGTAGGCATGCTGGCCGTTGCCTTCACCTTCGCTTTGACCACCACGGCGGAATCCCAAACCAAAGAACGCAGGTACTTCCTGGGGAAAGATTCCCAGCGTGTCGCGGGAACGCCTCAGGGAACCGTTACGGAATACCAATGGCTTGATAGTAAAATCTACCCGGGAACCAAGCGGCGATATTACGTATACGTCCCGGCACAATACGATGCGAGTCAGTCGGCAGCGTTAATGGTGTTTCAAGACGGTCATGCCTACATGAACGAAAATGGCGAGTACCGCGCGCCAATTATTTTTGACAACCTGATACACCGCCAAGAGCTACCCGTCATGATTGGTGTATTTATTGATCCCGGTCACTTAAAAGATGAATTGCCGGAAAAGCGAGGCTGGAACCCCAAGCCTGAAAATCGAAGCGTCGAATACGATTCACTAAGTGATACCTATTCAAAATTTGTTCTCGAGGAAATACTTCCCGAGGTTGAAAAAAATTACAATATCACAAAAGATCCCCTGGGACGCGGCATTTCTGGAGCAAGCAGTGGAGGCATTTGTGCGTTTACGGCTGCCTGGGAACGACCTGACCAATTCAGTAAAGTTCTCAGTCACATTGGAAGCTTCACCAACATTCGCG
>JAALLA010000155.1 GCA_011087765.1 Pirellulaceae bacterium | reverse complement strand
GCGACCTGCGAGGTGGATGCTGAATTGGACAGAGGTTTGGCTTTTGTTGCCGTACCTGCTTTTTGGCTGAAGCTATCTTCACTGCTTGGGAAATCGAGCATGGAAGACGGTTGCGACATGCTCTGCAAAAGTTGCATTGGTTTTGACGCGCAGCCACTAAACCAGACAAGACTACCGATGGTCAGGAAGCAGGCAGAGCGTGTTAGGTGCTGTTTTGACTGATGGTAAACATACCTCAACGGTGACTTGCTGTAAGGCAGTTCCGCACCGCATTTTTGTTTTAGCAATTTTTTATTCATAATCACACTTCACAATAATTCGTTCACCGCACGAGCAATTCACTTCGATAGAATCGACGGTGCCGTTAAGTTTGTTGACTTTGATTGAATGGCCTTTGGGGTCATTAATGATATTGCTTGACGCGGGCCCAATGATTTGTTTGGCGGTCGTGCTGCTGGCTGTTTTTGATCTTAGGATGTTGCCTTTGACAGGCTTCTCTTCAGTGCTCACGATTCTCTTCCTTGATAGATTGTGTAGGCGATTCGGGAAGGCCTTGGCAATTCACTGTAATCACTCAATATTGACTTTGACTAATTCCTTGAGCCGGAATTTTGCGGCTGCTAAAATGCGAGACGTTCTTGATTCGGAAACACCGATCACTTGGCCAATTTCGGCAAGGCTTAAATCTTCGGTGAAGTACAAGGTCAGTACGAGCCGTTCTCGTTCTGGTAGTTTTTCAATGCAATCCGCGACGAGTCCTTTAAGTTCCTCATTTTCCAATGCCGAATCGGGACTATCTTCTCCCGACCGCCAAGTCGAGTGGATATTACAATAAAGATCGTTCCAGTTTTGCGGTTTCGAAAATCGCATAGCCTCGAGGACTTGTAGGATCTTATCAATTCCGAGTCCTGTTGTTTCCGCAAGCTTTTCCGGTGTGACCGGTGGTTCCAAGGTCATGTAAGCATTTTTGACGGTCTTGATGTGAGCCAGCATTTGTTGGGGAACGGGTGAATTCTTCCGCATTTCATCAACAATCGCTCCGCGAATCCTTGGAAAGCAGTAGGTGCGAAACTTGATGCCGCGTTCGGGCTCGAATGAATTAGCCGTTTCTACGAGGGCTACAATTCCGGCCTGTTCCAGATTTTCACGATCGTAATTGTTCGGTAGGACAGAGGTCATGGTGCTGAGGATTTTGCGCACATAATCGACGTTGTCGAGAATCAGTTGATTGCGCAACTGCTCAACGGCGGCTTCTCTATATGCTTTAATCGCCTGGTCCATGTTAATAGAAACTTACTTTGGTTTTGTTACTCGTGAGTTCAAAAAATCTGTTGAGGTGCGGATTAGCTCCTTTTATTATTCGCGACCTGAATGACGCTAACTCCAAAGGCGACAATTGAACCGATCAGGACGGAAGCAATCAAAGCACGCCACAGGATGATTTGCGGTTCTAGCCCCATGGCCAGTCCAATCAATGCGACAAAACTTGCGGTCAGTAGTCCGATGATTTTCCCGATCGGGCCAATTCGTTTAATTCTTCGGTTGGTGATTTGGTTTTTAATGCTCAAGAGAATTGCTCCTGGGCGTTAGGGTCGAGTGAGTTTTGAGGTTCCGCCGGATTGGATTCTGTTCCAAAAATATCTTCACTTCGGATCACGGCGACCGGTTCAATCAAGAGATCACCTGGAATTTCGTTGTATGAAATAATTGAGATTTGAGGCAGCGAGCGATGGATGGTCTGCCGCATTGCCAATCGCAGTGATGAATCCACCAGAATTGCGGTGGGCTTGTTTTGCATCGAAGCTAATTCCCAGGTTGATTTGAACTTGTCCACCAAATTAGCCAGATGCTCGGGTTGCATGGCAATCATTTCGCCGTTGGAAGACTGACGGAATTGATGCTCGACTTTTGGTTCCAGAAGAACCACACAGACTCTCCCGGTGTCATCGCGAAAATGTTCCACGATCAAGGCGCCGATGTCACCACGCACATGTTCTGTGAGGTCGGCAGTTGTCTTGGCATGCCGATAATGGTGTGAAC
Organism: Pirellulaceae bacterium; assembly: GCA_011087765.1. GTDB lineage: Bacteria > Planctomycetota > Planctomycetia > Pirellulales > Pirellulaceae > Mariniblastus. Next base: position 8,132 of record JAALLA010000155.1, on the reverse strand, counting down.
AGGATTCAATGATTCGTTCTAGGCTGGAAATCGATACGGACTCTTTGAGCAGTCGGATCAAAACCTGGTGGAGTACACTTGCACTCAGGCCTTCCGGTTTTATTTCTCCGACAACAGTTGGGGAAACTTCCTTCAGCTTGTCTAGCATCTTTTGCATGTCTTCACGGCTAAGTAATTCATCCGCGTGACGTTTCAAGCATTCTCCGAGATGGGTCGTTAAGACGGTTGCCGCATCAACGACTGTGAATCCGGCGATCTCTGCGCTTCGTCTGTTGGCTTCTGTAACCCATTTGGCAGCCAATCCAAAAGCGGGATCCGTGGTGTCCCGTCCTTCGATTTGCAGGTGTACATTGCCGGGATTGATCGCAAGATACTCACTTGGCTGGATTTCGCCTTTGCCAACGAGTCGGCCACCAATCTTGATTCGGTATTCAAGGACATTGATTTTTAGGTTGTCATGGATTCGAACTTTGGGGATCCAGAATCCAAATTGGCTGCCAAGATCACTCCGGAGCGTCGAAATGCGATCGACGATGGACTTGCCGATTTTTGGTTCGACAAGATTGATCAGGCCCACTCCCACCTCGATTACGATGCGATCATTCTGAAGGAAGTTGTCGAGGTTTTGTTCGTCTGGCGACGGTCCTTCCTGCTGGCTCTCCTGCTGTTCCTGCGATTCTCTTTGACTCTCTGTTTCCGTGTTAGTCTTGGCCGAGCGAGCCATCAAAAAGATCGCCAGGGCAATGCCGATGAACGGTGTTTTAGGCAGGCCGGGGACACAGGCGATGAATAAGAGGATGACCGCACCGGTAAACATGGCGCGATAACTCTTCACAAATTGACTGCCAATCTCCTCTCCTAAATTCGAGTCGGAGGATGATTTGGTTACCAGAACACCGGCACTTGAAGCGATTAGTAACGCTGGGATTTGAGAGACCAGACCGTCACCAATGGTCAGGATCGTATATACCTGTACGGCTTCCATGAGTCCTTGGCCGCTGGTCATGCCGAGAATTACGCCACCGAGAACATTGACCGCCATGATGACCAGACCGGCGATGGCATCACCGCGGACGTACTTACTGGCACCATCCATGGCTCCGAAGAATTCTGATTCGGCTGCTAAATCATCCCGGCGTTTTTTCGCTTCTGCTTCGTCAATTGCGCCAATATTCAACTCGGCATCAATTGCCATTTGTTTACCCGGCAACGAATCGAGCGTAAATCGCGCGTTCACTTCTGAGATACGTGTTGCACCTTTGGTGATCACTATAAATTGAATGGTAACCAGGATCAGGAAGACGACTCCGCCGACAACAAGGTTGCCTCCGACAACCAAACCGCCAAACGCATCGACAATCATACCGGCATCGCCGTTGAGTAAAATCAAACGCGTGGTTGCGACATTTAACGCTAAACGATAAAGCGTCATAAGCAACAGGAGCGACGGAAAAACGGAAACGTCGAGTGGACGTTTGGCGTTGAGTGTTACCAAAAGAAGCAAGACGGCAATGGCAATGTTCGTCGCTAGAAACATATCCAGCAAGAAGACTGGTAACGGCACAATCAACACCGCGAGCGTCAACAGAAATGCGGCGGAGAGCCACGTTTCGCTTTGCTGGGCAAAACTAAAATTAGTTTTCGATTTGTTGGTTGCTTGATTTGCCATTAAAGATAGTTGAGAGTGCTGAACTTTCGTTTAAAGATTGTCTTTGCTGGAATAATGAACTGGTTTAGATAACGAAACTACTGACGAGTGCTTTGGAGATAAGTTGCCAACCGTCTACGAGCACAAATAACAGTAACTTGCAGGGGGTTGAAACGATGACCGGCGGCATCATCATCATTCCCAACGACATCAGGATGGTGGAAATGACCAGGTCAATTAATAAAAACGGGATATAAATGCAGAAGCCCATGATAAATGCGGTCTTCAATTCGCTGATAATGAACGCGGGTATAAGTACTTTTAAGGGTGTTTCATCGACAACGGTAGTCTCCGGAAGATTCGCCAGGTCAACGAAGAGTTGCAAGTCGTTTCCGCGGGTGTGTACGGTCATGAAACGTCGGATTTCTTCGGTTGAGACCGTTACAAGTTCTGTGACTCCAAACTCTGGAGCGGTTCCTTCGGACTGTTGTTGGGCAGCTAAATAAGGCTGAACGCCCCGCGTATTGATGGCCTCGAGTGTGGGAGCCATTACGAAGAGTGTCAGAAAGAACGAGAGTCCCAACATGACCTGGTTGGGTGGTATTTCCGTTGTGGACAGTGCCCGTCTCACGAACGAAAGGACGATGATGATTCGTGTAAACGCGGTTAAACTAACCAGGGCTGCGGTAGCAAAGCTAAGCGCGCCGAGCAAAATCGCAATTTGCATCGGGGGCGCTAACTCACCGAACGCATCGGTGGCTTCAACTTGAGCGAGTAAGATTTGGATGTCCATTGTCAGCCTCCTTGCCGACCAGTCTCTTGCAACGAAGTGACTGTTTACATCAGGTCAGTAAGGCCGAATTTTTTTAATGCAGCCTCCATGTCCTTCTGTATTTCTTTTTCTGACTTCGCCTGTTTGGTTGGAAGTTTCCTGTGAGTTGACTTAGGTTTACCAATGGAAGCAAGCGAGTAAGTTGGGGCAGCGGGGCCGTCGGTTCTATGTATCTTGGGAGCAGGAATGTCGATCTCTGCCTGATCCATCTCGGTATCAAAGGAGTCGAGTTGACTGCCAAACGATTCGGTAAGCCGGACCACAGATTTGACGCCGAGGGTATCGGTGGCAACAACGAGTCGATCCTGGCCAATTTGAATTAGCATCAGGTTGCATTTCGGAGCGATTTTAAGCGTACTTAGAACGTCAAAATTCACGTTGGTTTCCGGTGACTGAGGCGATGGCTTTTTCGTGAACCAGACTTTGGCAACGAAGATGAACCCAACACCAAACGCAAGGACGATCATGGTGTTGTAGGCCAGATCTTTTACGACGGACGTGAAGTCAGCGGATCGAACATCAGAGTTTGGCACGTCAGCCGGCGGTTCAACTGGAGTTAATGTGGTTGCAGGCGAATCGTCCAAAATAGGTGTCGTCGCCGCGTTTAATCCGGTTGTTGCCGCGGTTGGTTGTTGGCTTTCCATGCGGTTGCTCAGCTGATCGAGCACACCGAGGACTGGGTCCAGGTTGGTTTTTAGCGGTTCGAGGTGCGTGGCGCTGGTGACGTGTGGGTCGTTGATTGGTTGTTCGGGAACTGGTATCGGACGCAAGGACGAATTCAACGCATGAGTGTCCATCCGCAAGGGAGGAGTGAGTTGGTATGTCTGGTTTTGTGCATTTACAACCGTCACGCAAAACAAGAGGAGCGCCGGTGCGATGATTGAAATTTTTGAGATCATAAGATTCTTGGCGTCAGTGCCAGCCTCAGTTTTGAGCTTCCACTTCGGTAATGCGAATCGCAAAACAACCATCTACCACGACGACTTCACCGGATGCTAACTTAACCCCTTGTGCCATGAGTTCGACGGGGCTGTCGATTTCCCGATTCAGTTCCAACACAGTGCCCTCTCCGAGTTGCATTAAGTCCTGAATGGGAATGGTCGCCCGTCCCAGTTCTGCGGAAACGGTAATCTGAATGTTTTGCAAACGTGCTAAATCTTCAGCACGGTTACTTCCGGAAGTGTCTGTGAATTCCTGATATTCGGGAACACTTATATCCGGAGACGAATCCACGCCAGTAGCATCGTTGACGTTCTGGTCAGCACTAGCCGGCTCGGTAGATTCGGATTCCGCGGTGCGGGTGTCGACTGGGTCGGCGACGCCTTCAACTGGTTCCTGATTTTCGGTATCAAGGCTCATTTTTTACTCCACCATCGAATCAATTTTGAGGACTTGCTGATTAAACTGCTTCCCTGGCCAAGCGTGGAATAAAACCTCGCCGTTGACTCGAACAGGAACCGGTTCACGCACCGACTGTTCGAGGATAATGATGTCGCCAGCGGAAAGGGTAACCAAGTCGGTCATGTCCAATCTGGCGGATCCGAGTTCAGCGTCCAATTTGATATTTATTTTTGAAATCATATTCGGCGAGATTTGTTGTCCCATCTTTCGGTCCGGAGCGGCTGTTGGGTCAATCCCAAACAACGCTGCCATTTCATTGCGGGCAATCAAAAGGTGCATGACGGCGGTTTGGCCGTTCAGCTCAACTTCGAGCCCGCAAATTAGGACTTTTTTATCCGCGGCAAAGAGTCGGTTCCGTTCCGGTACAGAATCGAATTCCTTTAGGTCAAATTCCAGTGGTTCTTGTTCTTGCCAACCTTCGCTGAAACTGACAGCAATTAATTCAAAGATCAGTGTTGCCAACGATGATTCAATCGGTGTCAGATCCCGATGCCCGTCAGCGGTATCGTCTCCTTTTAAGATGTCCATCAGCAGAACCCTCAGTTGTTGGTTCTCGATGATCAATTGGCCTCGCACTGTGTTTTGTCGAAATGCAATTTCAGCTCCGGAGCACGGGTTCTCCCAGGATTCTTGAATGTCTACAAAAGAATGGGCATCGACTGTTTTTGCTGCGACTTTTATTTCTGACTCCGAAACGGTTTGCCACTGTTGGACAAAAAATTCGCTTGCTTTTTCACTCCATATATCCAGTTGCTTCCGTAACGGTCGTTTGACGCGTTCGGATGCGGCGAAATCATAGCGTTCGAGGGGAGCCTGGCTCATTGCACTTGAAAATCATTAAATAAAACATCTTGGACGCGTTCGATACCGTCCTCAAATAACACTTCGTTAAAATAGTCTCTTAGTTCGCGACTCACGCGGTTTCGGCCAAAACTACCTGAGAGTTCTTCAAGCGTTTTGTCCGACAAATATACTTGGATGTAATTGTTGAACTTTGGAGCCTTCTTGGTGACGTCCTGTTCGATTTTGTATTTCTGAGAAGCAGGTACCTGCAGCGAAAAGTGAATTCTCAAAAACCTGGCATGGCGTGCTTCATTAAGATTGACGGTGATTTCGGGGAAATCGATGTAATCGACCTCTTCATTGGCACCACTCACGTCGGGACTGACCGTTGCTTTTTTCGTGAAGTCCAAGTTGGTGATTTTTGCAAGGAAGGGCGCAGCGGCGCCCCCCGCGACCGCGATAACAGCGACGCTTAAAATCAGAATTAAGCCGCGCCGACCGCTCTTGGGGTTCTCTGCGTTGTCGTCTTGTGAATCTTGATCTGACATGCTTTTAAGAATGCTCGCAAACAAAAGAAAAGGTGCGGTTAGTTGATTGCCCAATTTGCTTGGTGCAATTTTGTTTTCGCATTTAACGTAACCGTTAAAGTGACCCTAACCACTAGTGATGATCGACGAATGGCGGAAATTCATGTATCTGAAATGTACAGGCCGATAGATTTTGCGGGTTACCGCAGTTAGGAAGAATATATCGATTTTGACGGGCAACTCTTAGGTTTGCTCGGCTGTTTGAAGGGTGAGTTCTCAAACAGGTAAAGTTTTCCTCATCTAGGAAATCCTTTCCATCGTTAAGGTTTACCAAATCGTTTAAGTGAAAAGTGCTAGCGGGCAATTTCCTTGGATCTAAGCGATTTTGAAATTATCTGCGTTGAAATTCTCAATATGGTTTGAATTGGCCTCTCGATTGCATTGGAAGCGACGCTGACCATTAGAAAACGAGAAGTAAATGTTCAACGGAATTTATAGCGGAGCGACAGCACTCGAGAATTATAGCCGCCAGCAGGAGGTGGTCTCATCGAATCTTGCGCATTTAAACACCCCTGGCTATCGGCGGCAGTTTCTTACGTTTGAGGAACACGTGGCTGAAGTCGATGGTGTGGTGGGTTCTTATCCTGGATCGGGTATTCGTTCGGTATCGACGGATTTTGAAGCGGGTCCTAAGAAATCAACTGAGCGAAAGCTAGATGTTGCAATTGCTGGTGACGGGTTTTTTGTTTATCAGGGCGCAGAAGCGGAGTTGTATTCGCGCAACGGTGTCTTGTTCCGGAATCAAGAAGGTCAATTGGTAAACGGCGATGGTTTGCCGGTGTTGGGAAAAGGGAACGAGCCAATTGTAATTCCGCCGGATGTCTCGGACTTCGACATTAATATTAATCCGAGTGGAGTGATATCTACAGGTGGAACGCTTGCTGCAGGCGGAACGGAAATTGGCCAGTTAAATGTAGTTCGTTTTGATAACAATCAGTTGCTAAATACTGGCGGTGGTGAACTTGACTTTAATAGTCAAATCTATTTCAAGCTTGGCGAGGCGACGCTGGCACCTGCCGAAGACGCGAGCGTTTTACAGGGGCACCGAGAACTTTCTAATGCTCACCCTGTGACCGAGTTGATCAGTCTGATCGTTGGATCGCGGGGAGTCGAATCGGCTCAACGTGCGATTCGCGCAATTTCAGATGCAGTTAAAGAGAACATTAATTCATAACCACGAAGACAAACGCGTTAATTGTAAGGATTGAGTTATGCTGAAAGCGTTTTTTACCAGTGCAACTGGAATGCGAGCTCAGGAATTGTTGATCGATAATACGGCTAACAATCTTGCCAACGTAAACACCACTGGATTCAAGAAGAGTCATTTGGAGTTTTCTGACTTGCTCTACGATGTGTCTAAAGTGCCAGGCGCTCCAATCGGTGATGGCCAGCTGGCGCCCATTGGTTTGCAAATTGGTAATGGTGTTCGGGCTGCGGGAACAACCAATGTTTTCACACAGGGGGCTCCCATTGAAGACGGCATCGATACTCACATGGCTATTGAGGGTGATGGTTTCTTTAAGGTGCAGAATGTGAGTGGCAACTTAATTGGCTATACACGAGACGGGTCATTTACACGGAATGTGGATGGATTACTGGTTAATTCTGCGGGATTGCAGCTTGAACCGGCAATTACGATTCCCCCCACAGCAGAAGAAGTAATGATTTCCCAAGGCGGTGAAGTTAGTGTCATGGAAAATAATTTGCCGTCTGTAATCGGTCAGATTGAACTTTATCGTTTTTCGAATCCGACTGGTGTGCGCCAGAACTGTGGAAACCTGTTTATCGCAACCGAAGCGTCCGGTCCTGAAATTTCGGGGAATCCAGGTGATATTGGCTACGGTGATATTCGCCAACGAAGTTTAGAGGGTTCGAACGTTGAGGTTGTTTCAGAAATGGTTTCACTGATTACCGCTCAGCGAGCCTATGAGATTAACTCCCGCGCAATCAAGGCGGGTGACGAAATGCTCTCCACTACCAGTCAGATCGTTCGATAATTTAGGAAAATGATGCGTAGTAAAAGATACATCCTGATGATTTTTATCGGACTGATCAGTCTCGGTGCTGTCGTTGTAGCACAAGAGGGAAGACCGCCGGTTCGTTTAAAAGTTGCCAGTCATGTGGTCGCGATTCCTGATTCAATCATTCATCTTCATCAGATTGCCGAGATCGAGTGTGAGCAAGCTGGTGTAGCCAGTCGGATTGGCGCTATCGATATCGACGAGTTTTCGAGTGCCGAGACTGAGTTGTCGATTTCAAGCAGCCAACTGGGGATATGTTTGCGTCTAGCAGGTTATCGCCCAGGTGACTTTGAAATCGTTGGCCCCTCGTCCGTCAAAGTGATCAAAGCGAGTCAAGTCAGCGCGAATCAAGTCAGAGCGAATCAAGTCAGAGCGGATGAATTGAGAGCAAGGCATCTCAATGCAGTCAAGCTGGCAACCGTGAAGGCGTTTGACCCCGAGAGTGAGCTTGCCGATATCCTGCGACGCAATCTGTTAAAAGAATATTCGATTGCCAGCACCGATTTAAATGTGGATGTGGAGCAGGTGACCAATTTTCCGGCTGATGTTACCGGTTGGGATTCTCTGAAAATTGTACCCATTGGTCGAGCTGAGTTGCCGCTGGGTAATCAGCTCTTTACTGGAATGGTTGATACAAAGGCAAAGTCGGAAGTTGTTTTTAGGATTCGGGCAAAGGTATCGGTTTACCGAGATTTTGCAGTGGCAACGGAAGATATCCCGTCGGGCACTGAACTGACTGTTGAAAATCTTAAATCTGAGCGACGGTTGGTTTCAACGCGAACGACGAGTGGTAGTTTTTTGACCTATTTAAACGCACTTGGAAAAACAACGACCAAGGATTTAGAGAAGTATTCATTGCT
>JAALLA010000154.1 GCA_011087765.1 Pirellulaceae bacterium | reverse complement strand
CAGGTGATCCGACCTTACGTCCAGAGATAGTTACTGCTGCCAATGGGCACCAGACAGCGATTGTCCAAGTTGGTGTTAAGGGAATGCATGTTGGCTTGATTGGCTATTTTGAAAAAGATGGTAAATCCCGAATCGAGTATGAACGGGTAGAGCTGACCGAGCGTTTTAAAGACTCAGAGGATATTAAGACTGTATTTAAGTCATATCAGGATGAACTAAAGACTCTTTGGGAGACTGGCAATTTCAAGGACATTGTCGAGCGTGACCATCCCAGTGGAAATCAATTCGTGGGGTCAAGTGCTTGTGCTGACTGTCACGATGAAGAGTATGCAATTTGGGAAGACGGTGCTGAGGGTGGCGGCGGCCCTCATGAAGAGGCAACGCGTGACTTGGAGCAGAATCCAAATGACGATCGAGTTTGGGTGCAACGACATTTTGACCCCGAATGCGTAAGTTGTCATGTTACCGGATGGAATCCACAAAACTTCTATCCCTATAAGACGGGCTATTCGAAACTTGCCGACGAAGATCTTCACGGAAACGGCTGTGAGAATTGTCATGGCCCAGGGTCGGCGCATGTGGCAATGGAGGAATTGGTTGCCAAAGGGCAGGCGGTGGATCCGGAGGGGCGAGTGCGTAAGATTCGTGAGATGTATCTCTCTGTTAGTGAGGCAAAATTAAATTCCTGCAAAGAGTGTCACGATCTTGATAACAGTCCTGACTTTCTAAAAGAAGGAGCCTTTGACGACTATTGGTCTCAAGTGCAGCATGGACGTCCGGCAATGGATAAGATTAACGGGTTGTTGAAATCCGTATCGAAGGGGAAACGCCCCCGCGAAGATCTTGGACTAATCGAGGATTGGACTGCTGATCTTGCGGATCAGGATCCTGCGAAGGTTGCTGAGGTCGAAGCGCTGCTCAATGCGCTCAGTAAGAATCCAAACAATGCGTTGGAGATTGTTAACCAAACGCTAAAACGGCTTGGGGAGTAAATAATGAGTGCGAGCTTGTCGAACTGAGGTCCTGGTTTGCGTGGGTTACCGAACCGTTGAGTTCCAAACTTGACGACTTGTCTGAGGCGGCCTACCCTGAGTGTTAACGATTCCTAAACATTGAGGTCGCAATGAGTCCAGAACACGTTGATTTACTCCCGTCTAAAAAAACAAATAAAGAAATGTCCCGCCGGGATTTTGTGCATAAGTCCTCTGGTGCACTGATCTCTTCAGCTGTTTTCGCCGGTGGTGCAATCGGTTCTCTTGGAGTCGCCGGTGCCGCGACGAAGCCGACAGAGGCATCGCTTGAGGGGCGGATCTATAAGACTTTAAAAATTGGAATGGTGAAAGTTCCAGGATCGTTAACCGAAAAATTTGCCGCTGCCAAAGAAGCTGGCTTTGCCGGAATTGAAATGAATTCGCCGGGCATGGATGTTGCAGCAACTCGACTGGCAATTGAAGAATCCGGTCTGCCCGTAGACGGTACAGTTTGCTCCACTCATTGGAATAAGACTCACACGAGTGCGGATAAAAATGTGCGTGCGGAAGCTCTCAGGGATCTTCAAACAGCAATTCGCGATACGCATGCGGTGGGTGGTAACACTGCGTTGCTAGTCGTTGGACACGGGAAAGATGGACCGGAAAGCGAAATTTGGCCGAGGGCATTGGAGAATATTTCGAAGGCGTTACCGCTGTGTGCCGAGCTGGGAGTTTATATTGCGATCGAGAATGTGTGGAACCGATTTCTTTATGATCACGATGGTGACCATCTTCAGACGGCTGATAAGTTTGTCAAGTTCGTAGATGACTTGAACTCCCCATGGGTGGGGATGCAGTTTGACATTGGGAACCATTGGAAATATGGAAGCATGGGGGACTGGATTCGCAGTCTTGGAAAGCGTGTCGTCAAATTAGACCTCAAGGGTTACTCTCGAGCCAAAAATAATTGGGTCAAAGAAATAGGAACTGGTGATATCGACTGGGCGGACGTGCGAAAAGCTTTGCTGGAGATCAATTATTATGGTTGGGCTGCGGCAGAAGTTGGTGGAGGTGATCTGGCCCGTCTGAAGCAAATATCAGGCAATATGGACCGTGTTTTTGGGCTTTCCTCCAAATAACGTAAGATATAATGGGTTGTCTCCGTGTTTTTCGAAACTTTATGGAAAGCCGACGGGTAACAATTCTCTTGGAGAATATTTGAATTGACATTCAGTGCTTTATAATCAGTTAACTAAACTGGAGTACTGAAAAATAAACTTCGCACCGGTTGAGCATCCGAAAATCGGGTGTCTGCAACGGTACTTTTTCTTTGGTTATCGGCACGACTAAAGGGTGTGGAAGTAGAGAATGTTCCAGCTCATTGCTTTTTGTAATTTCTAATGCCAGAATCGAAAATTCCAACAACTTTACAGCCTGTTGATTTGACAGGTCGACAACTGGGCGATTACCAGTTGCTGCGGCGATTAGGTCGTGGTGGAATGGCAGATGTTTATTTGGCCAAGCAAGGGTCGCTGCGACGTAATATTGCGCTCAAGATATTAAAGCCGGATCTTGCGAAGGATGCATCGTACGTCAAGCGGTTTCAGAGAGAAGCCCAGGCCGCCGCCAATCTGGTGCAGGCCAACATCGTACAAATCTACGAAGTTGGGGAAGTGGAAGGGTTTCACTTCATTGCTCAAGAGTATGTGCAGGGAAGAAACCTGAAGCAGTATCTCAATCGTTACGGTGCGGTAGAACCGGTGATGGCGATCAATGTGCTTCGGCAATCCGCACTCGCCTTGCAAAAAGCAGGTGAGTTGCATGTGATCCATCGAGACATTAAACCTGAAAACATAATGCTCTCGACGAAAGGTGAAGTAAAAATCACTGACTTTGGATTGGCACGAATCAACAATAGTGCATCCAAGCAGGCGTTAACTTCCGTTGGGATTACGATGGGAACGCCGCTTTACATGAGCCCCGAACAGGTTGAGGGGACGGCGATTGATCAGCGATCCGATATTTATTCACTTGGAGTAACGGCCTACCATATGCTTGCGGGGCATCCTCCGTTTCAGGGCGACACTGCATTGGTGATCGCCGTGCAACACGTTAAAGACACTGCGATTCCACTGAATGAATTGCGGCGAGATATCCCACTAGAGCTCTGTCAGTTGATCGAAGAAATGATGGCAAAAGCTCCATCGGATCGAGTCGATAGCGCCACTCAATTAATTAAGGATCTGAGGCGAATCAAAATCGATCTCGATGAAGATTGGGAGATGATTGTTGAGAAACTCGCAACGTCAGAGCAATATGCGATGGAGAGTTCGATTGGCTGGAGCCAGGCGAAACTGGAGGCAACCCGCCAGTTACAGACGGTAATGAAGGGGAATATAAGGCCGTGGTGGCGAAGTAGTGCGACGTTTTCAGCGTTGTTGCTGTTGTGCATTTTGGGGATGGCCGGAGGTTGGGTGTTGGCAACTCAAACGGCTCCTCCCGCTCTCCTCAACGTGAAGCAAATTGCTCAAAGCGACGTGCCTAGAATGGGAACAGCGGAGCAGCAATACACGGCAGCGCAAATGGCAAGTGATCGTTTTGAGAAACCTCTTCAAGAAAAATATTGGCTTGCTGTGGAGCAGAATTTCCCAATCGCCGAAGCTCCCATGAATACAAAAAATAAACGAATTTTAATTGTTCGTCGATCAAAGGAGCGGCTGGCGGAGTTTTACATGAAGGACGGCCAGTGGGATAACTCGCTTGCTATTTTCAATGAATTTGTCCAGTACGATGAACTGCTTGGAAAAGAGTTTCGTGATATTGGCTACGCAGGGCAAGCAATTGTCTTTGACGAGATGTCAATCGAGGGATTCGAAGGTGGCGAGGAAGAGAAAACGGCGAAAATTCGAACCGCAATCGGAAACGTTAAAACGACTTCATCCCTTAATAGTCTGATGAAATCCCTCTTTGAAAAGGTCAAGAAGAAAGTTGATCGCAACTTGGATAGTTTTGAAGAGTTAGACATTCCCGGTGAGATTCAAAACGACTCGTCTCGGTTTCTGCGGTTTTTTAGAGTGAGTCAATTGTCGTAAGTGCTGGTGCGGCGAAGGAGCTTGCGGTTGGATTAAATTTGCTTTCCCGGTTGGGCAAAACTCTGTTTTGTGCTGCTCTTCAGATGCTGGAATGGCTTGCCGCTAAGTTGCAAGTGTGCGTGGGCTTAAGCTCTAAAGTTCTGATTAAACCACCACCAAATTCGGTAGCCGATCGAGCGATAGCCAGTGGACACTCGGGCCTGGCCTCCAATTCCAATCTTGGGCGCAATGTTCGGCGAATCGATTGGAACCCGCGCAAAATATTGGAAATCCTGATGTTGGTAGCCAGCCACCATTTCAATAACGGGATCAGAGGCGTTGCCGTTATTGCCGCCCATGGAGGGTTGCAATGGATCGTAATCTTCGCGATTGAGTGCAACATCCGTCTCGCCAATCCACTCGATTTTAGAGCGGTAGGTATGGCCTGGCTCTGAGTACAGTTTTATTTTGGTGGCTTGATCGAGTTTTACAAACTTAACTTGATGCTCGGTCAGGATAACGACAGCGTACCATTTGGAAAGATCGGCAATTTCACAAAAACGTTGTCCCCGCTGAGCTGACACGTTGTTGTGCTGCCCATAAAGTAAAGGCCGCATGTCAAAGTCCTCAGTCTCTTCGGATTGCTGTCCCGAATGCTGGTAGGGCGTTGCCAGAACGGTGCCGTCGATATTACTTTTCAGCGTCAAGCCGGTGGCTCGTTCAGAGAGTTGGGCATGGATTTTTTTGAGTTTTGCAAGTTCGGCCAGAATTGATTTGGTGGGATCGTTTGGTGTCGGTTCGGTGAGATTGCGTTTAGCAATTTCTAATTTGAGAGCTGCTTCTTTTTCCTGAATCTTCCCCAACGCGGTGACAAGTTGCATTTCGAGTTCGAGATTTCTGAGCTGAGCTAATGTTTGGCCGGCGGTGACGGACTCTCCTGGAGTGACCTCGAATGACTCCAATAAGCCGGACTCTTTAACCCAAACGGTTTCTATCTCACTGGGCATCACAATCAGATTGCAACGCAAGGTATGAGGAAGAGGGATAAACAGGATGAAGGCCAGCACGAAGCTTGCGATCCCCAGAACAACAAAAAATCTAACTTTTTTCACTTGATGCATTCGTCCGGGAACCGCCATGTATTTGTACAGTTTGTAGCCAGGCATTCCGAGCATGCCGACCATGGAAAACAGAGCTATCCCGATTCCAATGGATTCGAGATGGTAAGGTTCCAGCATTTTCGTCAAAAAGACAATGATCGAAAGCATGATGAACCAGCGATAACAAAATGCTGCCACGGTAAACATGGCAAACGCCCACGGCCGATTTGAGGGCATGAGTTGATCGTCGGGAATTTCCAATCCCAACCAATTGCGACCTAAAAGGGTCGTCAACGCCTTGGTTGACTTCTGATTGAGATTGGGGATCTCGAGAAGGTCACTAAGGATATAGTACCCGTCAAAACGAAGAAGTGGGTTACCATTGAACAGGATGGTGCTGATGGAGCTGACCAGCATGACTCGGAGGCAAACGTCTTGAACGAGCCCCGGTTGGACAAACCACCAAATGAAAGTTGCTATCGTGGCGAGGATGATTTCTACATACATTCCCGCAGCTCCGATGGCGGCGCGGTGCCACTTGTTGGGCAGCCGCCAACTATCGGAAACATTACAATACAGGCAGGGAGTCAAAACGAGGAGCATGAACCCAATTTCATGGCACTCTCCGCCTAAGCGTTTACAGGCGAGTCCATGACCGAATTCATGAAATATTTTGGTGACCGCAAGGACGATTCCGAATAAGTACCACTGTTTGGGGTCAAAAAAGGCTTCGAAACCCGGGAGTTTTGCCTGGAACATACCCCAGTTCATCACCACCGAGAGTAAAGCAATTGCGGCACATGACAGGGTAACCCACATTGCGATTTTCGTAAAAATCCACCATGTGTAGGGTAGTAGCCAATTCAGAATTCGCTCAGGATCGAATCCCTTGTAGCGAATCGCAAGAACGTTGGAATAGGTTCCCACCCGTTCCATCATCTTATTCTTGTTTCCGCGCTTTAGTAATTCGGCTCCCTGTCCGGGAACGCTTGAAGTCACCAGACTGTCCTGGTGAAATCGCGTTAATAATTGCTGGAGATCCTGACGCGTGATTCGCTTAGGAGCAAATTTTTCGTGGTAGCCGTCCTGCAGCTCGTCGATGGATTTTTTTCCATCGAGTTCTTGAAGCAAATAAAATACGTGCGGAGGAAACTGGAAGTATTTCTGGCCCAGAGGTTCTTTGATGACCCAATATTCAACACCCTGGTAGGTCATGCGGTCGTAAGTTAAATCCGACCGCATTCTCATTTGAATGGGAGGACTACTCGGGGGCGGAATATGCCTGGCCGGAGGATCGGAGGGAGGCGGGATGATTGACATCGCAACCTCTTAAAAGAAAACTTTGGTTCGGAGGAAATCGTAAATCTGATAGAAACAAACGAATCCAAGAGATCGTGTTCCGCAGCGTATTTTTGCCGTTGCCCCGGCTCCACTGCGAAGCTCGTTTTGCAGGTCAGCAAGTTGCGAAGGTTCAATTTCCACGAATGCGCGAAATTCCGGAGCTCCGTCAGCGGTTGGAACTCCTCGATCGTCAATTGCAATCTTCGCGAGTGTTCCGTTGAGATTTAAATTTGGATTCGTGCCAATCTTAAACTCGACATCAAGTAATTTACCTGGATCGTCGGCAAATGCCTGATCTACATAAGTCATTTTGTTTTGTGGAATTTTCAGCTCGAGCTGCCACTGTCCTTCGAGGTCGACAACTTCGAGTAACGCTAAATTGGAAACCGCCGGGAAATCGGTGTACCTTCGTTTGAGGCGAGGTGTAGTGACGGTTCCGTCGATGGGACTTACGATTTCATGCTGGCTTCGTTTGAATTCCATCAATTCAAGTTTGGACGTCAAGGTTTTGCGTTGCTTTTCAAAGAGGTCGATGGCCATGCCAATCTCGGCACTTTCCGTAGAATCTTTAAGGCCGCTGGCTAATTGAGAATTCGCATTATCAATTTGATGATTGATGGCTTCGATCTCATATTCAGCGGAACTGATTTGCATTTCTAAATCTTGGTTCTCAAGACGTAATAACGGCTGTCCCTTTTTAACCTTGGCTCGCTCATCAATCAGGATTTCACGAATAATGCCGTCAGTTTGTGCATAAATTGTGTTTCTGGTCGAGGGGTGCATTACCCCGTCAATTTTCATTTTGAGTTCTTTGGGAAAGAACAGCATGACAAGAATCAAAATGCCAAGCGCGACCAGGCCAGTGTTGGTTTTAGCGCGATGATCCCGGAATAGCACCTGCTGCAGCCAGCCCAGGCGTTGCCAGACGGGAAGCAAAAAGATCTCGCTGTGTTTTCTTGCGTTTTCCAAGGCAATTTCCGACTGACCCACGATAAGTTGAGTGTCGAATTCAATTTCGTTTTCGGATACGTCAGCGTCAAAGTACTCAAGGATTAGGACGCCGAGTTTCTGGGATGCTTGCTGTTGGTGGCTTTTCATCTCCAAATCTGGCAATGCCGGAGCACGCGCCAGCAATGGAATTACGATGAGGGTTCGACTGTGAGATTCATCGAGGTAATCATTGATTTTCTGAGCGACTTCCGGCGCAATTCCTTCAGTACTGCCGGTGATCCAGAACGTTGCCTCAGCACTCACGCTGGCCGTCGCGACGGCCGAAAGTAAACGCACGACATTAGAGCGATTGTCAAAACGATCCTGGCTACTGATTGCCGAGATTTTGCATTTCGTTCCATTCCACTGACCGACGCTGACGCGATCGCAATTGAGAAGGCGTCGCGCCTCGTTGGCAATCGCGTAGGCTGTATCCACTGAATTGATCGAACGATGAGATTCACTGATAAACTCTAATCGATTCGTCCAGGAATCAGCTGAGATAGTTTTGACAGCCTGATTTGGCTCCTCTTCTTGCTCTTCATGCCAACGTTGAAACAATTGCGATATCTGAGAAAGGAATCTCAGATAACCTTCCTGAGCTTGAGGTGAAATGTCGCCGCGTTGCAAGAGTTCCAGTGTTCCGCAGCATTTTTTAGTTCGGTTGTACACAGGAGAGAACAGCATGAGAAAGGAGTCATCTCGTTGGCTGTTATTTTCATCCTGAGAATTAGGTGACTGGTTGAATGAATCTGATGTAAGGCCCATCGGCAGCTCTTTGGCGACCACTTCCATGACTGCGTTGCTGTGTTGGGAATTCTCTTGTGAGAGAACATCTTTGGCGTTTGCATTCGGATGCCTGCCCGTTTGGTGAGTCAATTGGGGCGTTTGACTGCCATTGACTTGCCAGAGTAGCGCTCCATGAGCCCCTGTTATTTTAACAACACGGCTAAGTACTGTATCGCAGAACTGATCGAAGTCCTTCTCCGTGCTGGCCATTTCATTCAACTGCTGAACCGTACGGCGAACTTCATCGCGAATGGCAGAAGGAGAAGGATTGTTTTGTTGTTCGCCAGTGGACATGATTGATTTGGTTTACAGTCGAAGGAAATAATGGAAGGGCTTATTTAATTGTAGATCGCAATTCTAGGTAGGAAATAGTAACGCAGCATTAATGAACGATTCGATCGGTGGGGGCCAGATGTTCCAGAGCGTAAATGATGTTGGAAGGTTGGAGTTCAAAGAAGAGATTTGGCTTAATCGAAGTTGTCGAGAATTGGATCGAGTCCCATTTCCCTCTGCGACTTGGCCAGCATCTTCTCATTATACATGAGTATGCGCCGAGAACGGTAATGTTGGTTCTCAACCTTTTGCTGTGCACGGTTAAAAAGCGAGATCCAATATGAACTTGTACGGGTTTTACCGGTCCTCCGGTACCTTTCGGCTGTTTGTTTACCATATGCGGATTCGAGAAGCTTGTCTTCGGCTGCAATGTAAAGCTGGACTGACCCCGGGTCACCCTGGCGGCCACAGCGTCCGAACAGCTGTTGATCAATTCGACTGGATTCGTGCATTTCCGTTCCAATCACATGCATTCCGCCAAGATCCAGAATTTGTTCACGATTGGATGCACTTTCAGATTCTCCGCCGATTTTTATATCGGTACCTCGACCGGCCATGTTAGTGGCAACGGTGATTTTTCCCATCTCTCCTGCGGTGGCGATGATTTCCGCCTCGCGCTCAATTTCTCTCGCATTGAGTACCGCATGTTCGATTCGGTTTTGTCGGAGCAGGCGGGATACC
This sequence comes from Pirellulaceae bacterium, assembly GCA_011087765.1. GTDB lineage: Bacteria > Planctomycetota > Planctomycetia > Pirellulales > Pirellulaceae > Mariniblastus. The sequence goes on along the minus strand of JAALLA010000154.1, from coordinate 932 downwards.
TGTTCTGATTTCGCGATCGAACGAGTACCAATCAAAATTGGCCGACCTTGCCTGTGAATTTCAATCACATCGCGAACCACTGCTTCAAATTTTTCTTGTTCGGAAAAGTAGTATTTGACAGGAAGATCTTTCCGTTGGATAGATTTGTTTGTGGGAATGATTGACACCCCCATGTGGTAGATTTTTTTAAATTCCCGTTTGGATGAATTCGCTGTTCCAGTCATCCCCGCAATATTTGGATATCGGCTTACGAAAGACTGGACAGTAATTTTTGCTTGAGTATTGGTATCCATTGTGACTTCAACCGACTCATTGGCTTCAATGGCTTGGTGGATTCCCTTGCTCCATCGGCGACCCTCTGAGATTCGCCCGGTGGCTTCATCGACAATTACGATTTCGCCGTCCCGAACGACATAATCTCGATCACGTTTGTAATCTCGATCGACCTGAATTGAGCGTTCAAGGAAGTCGTACATTTCCAGTAATCCAATTCCTGCGAGTTCTTCGGGTTTCGAAATGGTGCGGACTTTTGCCGTTCCCTCAGGAGTCAGATCAACTCTTCGTTTTTCCTTGTCGTACCAATAGTCTGTATCTTCTTCAAATTGTCGAGCGGCACTCGCTGACCATTGATACAGCGAGGTTTGTTGCTGCTTGGTCGATTCATCTTGCGCGGCGGAAATGATCAATGGTGTGCGAGCATCGTCGATCAAAATACTATCGGCTTCGTCGATTAGTAAGAAATGGGGTGTTCGGTGGACTGGCTTGGAAGCCGCTGCTTCGGCGACTCCGGCTTGACTACCTCCGTACCAAAGTTCTCGTTGTTTTTGTTCCCGTTCCTGAGAGTGGTCGCGAAGGAAATCAAACCCAAACTCTTTCATGGTTCCGTAGGTAATACTACATTGATAGGCCGCCCTTCTCTGCTCTCGCGACAT
>JAALLA010000153.1:1909-10235 GCA_011087765.1 Pirellulaceae bacterium | reverse complement strand
GCGATGGTGGGATCTAAACTCTCTGGGTGAGATCGGTAGAACATCCAAAATGCGGTACCCATGCCAAAAAAGATAGCCGCTGCGGGAATTGCCATTAATCCATTAAGCCAAATGGAACGCGCTGCCAGCTTTTGGTCCGGCGTCGTCATATAACGCTGAACAACTGCCTGATCAGCCGTGTAGCTCGCCAGGTTTTGACCAAATCCTCCTAGGACCACAACCCAAACCGCCATAACTGCAAATGAGTCCGTACCGAACTCAAAATTTACCATATGAAATTTACCCGCCTCAGTCGCTCCAGAAAAACTCCCCGGATCAGCTCCATTCCAAGCGAAAAAGATGCAGGCAATCGCACCGCCAATTAACACAAACGTCTGGATTGTATCTGTCCAAATGACAGCCTCAATTCCACCCAGAGTGCAATAGACAATTGACAGCCCACCCATCACGAGAACACATTGCGCAGGGTTCAACGGGGTCACACTTGCCAAAGCTAATCCCGCTAACGCCAGGACAACTCCCATTCGAAATATGTGAAACAAACTAAAGCTTCCCGAGCCTATCAAACGGGCGGCCCGATTGAAACGCAATTCAAGATACTCATAAGCACTAGTCGCGTCGATTCTGCGAAAAAATGGCAGGGCAACATAAACAGCAATCGGCACGACACATAGAATTAGAGAACTGCCCAATGCATAAACCCAATCCTGCGCAAATGCCTTCGCCGGGACAGCCATGTAGGTGATCGAACTGAGCATCGTCGCAAAAATACTGCAACCCGCCGCCCACCAGGGGATCGATTTACCTCCTCGAAAATAATCATCTGTCGAACGATTTCTAAAAGAAAAAAACACGCCCACTCCAACCATCGCAAGCAGATAAAGCACAACCACTGTCATGTTGAGCCAACCGAATTCCTGTTTATTTCCCGGCACTCCGATCCGCCATACCTTACGAGTCCTGACGCGCGGGCGAATTTCACCACTGACTAAAAACAAGTCAGTCCCCCAGCGAACCGCTGGCGTGGTGACTTGATTAGCGGGTACTGCCCCAAACTTAGTCCAGCTATCAGTAATTGTGTGATAAGCGTAAGCGAGCTTAGGAAAACCGGGATGGTCGAATTCTTTCATCGGAGTCCCGGATTCCAATTGCTTCTTCAGGACCTGTCCAGTTGCATAGCCTGGCACAATAACGTGTGCTGGCCCATACGCGACCGCAGTACCCGCTGTCATGGGTACCGGGCAATCGGCAATTTTCTTCCATGAGCCCGCGCTCCCTTCGTCCGATACCCCAGTAGGATCAAAAGACCACGCATCGGTTAAAAACTCTAAATTATTTGCATCGGCATGATCCTTACCTTGAGGAAAATACCGCCCGCTAAAAACTAGCAACCGATCGGTAAATCCATCATGCTGCGAGGCCACAAGCGGAAACATTCGCGGAGGCCCTTCGGCAGGCCATCCTGGCAACGGTTCCCAAAGCTCACTTTGTTGGTTTAAGTCGGAATTAGGATCAAGAGAAATCTTCTTTAAATTCAACCTCCAAATCATACGACTTCCGTTGGCAACCCCCGTGGAATCAAGCATTTCCCCGGCTACTAAATAAACATAATCGCCAATCACAGCCGCGCCGCCACCTTTGCAGGCAGCGGGTAAATCTGGAATTTGCTGATCAAATTCAATGACTTCAAATCCGAGACCGTCTTGTTTTTTCTGCACCTTCAACAGAAACGCTCTGGCCGTCAGACCGCTGGCATTTTCGCCGCCTAAAACCAATACTCCGCGCTGGGTACTCACCACCGACGCATAGCCAATCTTCTCACTCAACCGCAAAGACTCATCGGTGTCTAGCCACGTATAGGTTGGGGTCGTCAAGTCCCGATCTACTTCCATTACCCAGACAACATCGTGGTAAATTTTAGGCAGTTCCCACAACTCTGGATTTTCGGGCCTGGCAAAATTTGCACCTCCAGCCACGATCAATCGATCCTGGTCAACACCGACAACTGGTCCAGCCACACCAATCGCATCTGGCAGTTCAGGTAACGGATTAAACTTCAACCGTTGCTTTGCACTTCCGTCCTCAGCAGCCAAGCTGGAAAATTGAAACGTCAACGCTAAAGCCATCAACAAAATGCACCGCTTCAAAGTCTCGCAGGGAGCCAACCCCCACCGCGTCTGCAATCCTTGACTGAATCGGAAACTATTTCCCATCATTGCGCTCCAAGACTCCTAGTGTGTCCAGTCTTTCCGCGAACGCCTCATATTGAGATTCGCTGATTGGACCATAAGGCAAGCGAAAACTTCCACAGTCAAAACCAATGTACCGCATAATCGATTTCCAATAGGAACGGTTTTCATACTGAATCATCAAGTCGGTCACCAAGTTGATTTGGGATTGTAACTGAGCCGCTTTGGCTATCTCGCCCGTCTGATAATTCTCATAGATCGCAGAATAAAATTGCGGCCCAAAGTTATAAGTCGATCCAATACCACCATCGAAACCGAAGGATTGACCCGCCACAAATTGCTCATCAAACCCACTCATTATTGCCACTGGACGCTCGATTCGACGTCTCAATTGCTGGACAGAAAAGAAATTCGCTCCGGTATATTTTAAGCCGCAAACATTTTTCAATTCAAATAACGCAGCGTCTCGAACAGGATCAATTACACCTCCCAAAGAGTAAGCCATAAAAGGAAGATCTGTCGCATTCGAAATCGCCGAGTAATGACGGACTAAACCCTCATAAGTCGTCCCGTAATAAATTGGAGCCACGGAGGAAATCCAATCCGCACCAACCTCCGCGGCCGCCTTGGCAAGACCTACTGACACATCAGTGCTCGGGTGCCCCACGTGCGCCACCACGACCGCTCGATCTCCGAAATGTTTTACTAAATGACGTACTACCGACGTTCGTTCCTCTGACGACAAAAGCAATCCTTCACCCGTGGTTCCGGTAGCATAAAACCCCCTGAGCCCATGGCTCAACTGATATTCGGCAATGGCAGACAATGCATCAAAATTAACCTCATTCGAGGAATCGAATGGAGTGAAGATTGCCGACAAAGCTCCCCTCATCCCTGAAACACTATTTTCATGAAGCATTCTTCGCTACCGCCTAAATAAAAAATTGCTTTACCGTCAGAGTCCACTCCACGCCGAACATTGAGTGAGCAAATAAATGAACTTGATATCTCACTCAACGTTCTGTCAATTAAGACCACCCACGACGAAACTCGGTTCACCAATTGAATCCATGCGTCGATAAATTGCAATAATTTGCTAGTTGATTAACCTAAAATTCCCTTTGAGTTGAAAAGGGACTGGCCGGAAACCCGGCGGAGTTCACCAAATTTACTGGCGGATCTGGGAACGGTTGCCAAGCATATCTTGCGTCAATCGGCGCTGGCACTTTTTCGTGAGACAACACGACGTGATCATGTTTTATCTCAGCAGTAGCGGGATGAAATCGACCATCTGCACCGGCGATTTCAAAGTGAACCAGTCGTCTTTCATCGGCACTCTTGAGACCCTCCCCCACCGATGAAAAGGCAATTTCAAGCGAATCGCCAACCTGAGTGCAAGACTCGAACAACGGGCCCGATCCGATTCCTTCTTTCGAGTAGACTTGAGCCAGAGCCCAGGCGGCCAACCGCCTTCCGACCGGTTGCTTACTGGCTGGATGAACGTTGGAACGATTCCCAACGTCCATCGTTATCGCCATGCCGACATTCGATAAACGATCCAGACTACGCCGCTGATATTCCCGGAATTGAGGCCAAAACGGCCGATCCATCGCCGGTAACTGGACGAATGCAAACGGCAACCCCGGGCTTTGAAAACCTCTCCGCCATGACTCAATTAAAACAGGGAAAACCTGGTCGTATTGCTTTACGCGTGCAATTGACTCAGCATTCGACTCACCCTGATACCACAAAACACCAGCGATCGCCATTGGTTGAAACGGAGCAATGGTCGCATCAAACATAAACCCCGGCTTGAATGTATGGTTAGGACCTAAGTCATTTTGAGACATCTCGTATACTCCAAGCAACCCGTCTCTCAAATTCCCGCGAGCTCGGGATTTACACCAAATGTCTAAAATTGGATTATCAAGCCAATTACCTTTCACCATCCGCTTGAGGTCAGTTCGCCCAGCTAGAATTTTCGAATCTACCCATGATTCAACCGGCGTGCCCCCCGAAGCAACGTTAATCAACCCGACTGGGCTTTTAAGAACCGATCTAATTTCGTTTCCAAAATAGTAACCGACTGCGGAAAAATCTTTGATTGATGCAGGGCTAGCAACTTCCCAGGTTCCCTGTCCAAAAACCTCGGAACGCAAGGCACTGAAATCACCTTGGCCATAAACCCCTGAATTGCCACCGACTCTACCCTGAAAATTCAGCAATCTAAAACTCTCGTCCAACGGCAAATCCATTGCTTTGCGGCCATTCGAAGATTGATGGACGGGCCACTGCATATTCGATTGACCGGCACATAACCAAACCTCCCCGATCAAGATCCGGTCCAACTCAATCACTGCACTCCCGGAGCGAACTCGTAATTGCCGTTCCTGAAAACTACTGGCACAGGGCGGAACAACCGCGCTCCAGCTTCCGTCATCGCCAGCGGTAACAGAAACCGAATGATTTGCAAATTCTAGCAAGATCTCTTGCGCTGCCGGAGCCGACCCCCAAATCCGAATTTCCCGATCGGCCTGGAGCACCATTCCGCTCTGAAACACCCTCGCCACAGACAGGGAAGTGGCCTGATTTGGACTCACCGATTCACTTGGTAATGGTGCTAGTGAAAATCTTGGATTAGCTGTTTTTTGCAGGGTTGGAGGAGACAGAATATCTTTAAGCTTTACCGACTGAAATGTCAGATCAGCTTGACTACCCTCATAGAGAATTCCAACTGTTTCGGCATCGATCATTGACATACAGGAGTAGCCCCGCCCCGGCTCTTCATCCAATAACAGTTGAGTTTGATGCGGCCAGGTCTCTCCGTTATCCCGAGATGCCTTGATCGTGATGTGGTTTCTACCGCGAAGCGAATTTGGGTTCGAGTACAATAAAAGCGACTGATCATTTTCCGGTACGATTCCCCGCCATGCCAATTCGCGATTCACATTAATTAAACTCGCCATGCAAGCACCCGGTTCAATTAAATTTCGGCGCGACGTAGGATGCTCTTTCCAGGATCTGCCCAAATCATCAGTCGTCATCACGACACGAGCAGACTCTCGATTAAAACGACAGTTAAGCATCAACCGGCCATTGTCTAGCTCGACCACCTGAGACTCAGTTGTGTCGTCGGCTGCTCCGGTTCCCATTGACCATGTCTTCCCGTGATCTCGACTATAGATGATGCTGGAATGCGGAAGCCGGTGCGCCGTGCGATTTGCCTGATTAGGTGGATCTTGATATTGAGCAGGAAATACCAACGTCCCATCTGACATCGAAATCCCCTTCCCCGGCCCCTGGAGTAAAAAACACCACTCGGGGTTCTTTACCTGTTCAGTAATGTTAATCGGCTTTGACCAGGAAACTCCATCGTCATCGCTTCTAGCCATGATCCATTGCCCCGTCTCCGCCGGTGACAAACCGGGGCCAGACCCTCGCCAGGATCGGTTCCCATGCGACCAAGTCGCCGAAACCCAGATCGTACCCGTCTTTCGATCAACGAGAATCGAAGGGTCGCCAATGCCATCATGATTCCATTTCGGATCATCTCCCATATCCATAATAATCTTCATTGGCTGCCAGGTTTGCCCCCGATCCACGGATCGGGAAAGGCCAACGTCCACATCTCCCGGAAGGTCTCCGCCGCCGGACCGTCTCACGTCATAAACAGCAAGTAAGGTTCCCGCATTCGTGGTCACTAGCCCCGGAATGCGATAGGTGTGAACCCCATCATCACCTGCCTTACGAACGGCGACACCAACCGATTGAACCTGAATTTGAGCGCCATGCTTTTCAGAGGTTTTATCACTGAACTGAGTCTTCGCCGGGTTCAACTTAACCCCAATTTTAGAGCCCAGTCTGGCCTGTGGAGTAACAGCTGCCGCTAGCCAAAAGTAATTCTCCCCTTCCACCAACGGTTGGTCCCCGCGGAATCCAACCGTCGTCGCCACCATCCCCTTGCCCATTACCTTGTCCATTTCTAAAGGATCAAACAGAGGATCGATTATCGAATCAGAACTGGAATCTTCAGGATTTCCATTTGGCTCGATCGACACCGTTTGCCCGAATGCATCAGAAGGCGAAAACGTGCTTCGCGGTCCAGTATAATAAATTTGCAAAGATTCGAGTGCCTCCGGTTCCGAAAAAACAACTCCCTCCAGTTGCTTCAATGAAATCGGATTAACAGAACCTTCGACATCGACCTTTAGTTTTAACAATGGACTTGCATCACGGCCAATTAAAGCGGGAATCGCGGAAGGCACAACACCGACCTTGGTAATTCGCTGAGGTAAAGGGGCAGCGATTCGAAAATCGTCAATCAGAACCCCTGTCCCCGCCGGGCTAGACACCCTCAGTCTCAATTTTGAAAACCCGCCGGCCTTCACACTCACGCGAACCTTAGACAAAAACGCCCTGCCGACTTGAACCGTTTTTTCGCCATTCAATATCTCAGTCCACTTTCCGTCCTTCCATTTCTCGACTTTAAACTGGAAGGGGTCTCGCCGCGTCCACCGTTCAGCCCAAAATGAAAGCAAGCTGTCACTCGCGACTTTCTTAGGCAGTGAAATTTCCACAACGGTCTCAGCTCCCCCCAGCAAATGGAGACATTGCCCACCTGTTTTTGCATGCTGACCGTCGATTTCAGCAATTCCATCGACCACCTTCCAAGTCGACTCTCCAATTTTCAGCTTGGAAAATGGCCCCGGTTTAAGAGATTCAAAACTTGTTTGGAATAAGGGACTTTCCGCCGCTTTTACCTGCGGCAACACGTTTAAACCAAACGCTGACACCAGTTGGTCATTGAGCGATTCAACAACTTTGCTATTTTCTTTTAGGTCTGCGACATTCTGCTGCTCAATTGGACTTTCGTCATAATCATAGAGTTCAGTAGCGACCACAGTTCCATCCGGATTTCGCCATTGCGTTAATCTCTGAGAATTCGTTCTCAATGAATAACCCATCACCTTGCCGCGCGGGTATTGGCTTAATGCGAATTCTTTTGTTTCGAGACTGGCGTCATTGAGCAAAGAAAGAAAACTCTCTCCCTCGAGGTCTGGATTGGCCGGAAGGCTCGCCGCCTCAACTAAAGTTGGGTAAATATCCACCAACTCAACCAAAGACTGCGACGCCTTGCCTTTGGATTTCATACCTGGCGTTCGCACGATCAGTGGCACACGGGTATCCAATTCAAAATTCGTTGTTTTTCCCCAGAGCCCCTGCTCCCCTAAATGGTAACCATGGTCGCCGAATACACAGACAATTGTATTATCACTTAGCCCCAGACGATCTAACTCGTCCAATACAATTCCAACTTGAGCATCAATAAAACTTACACAAGCAGCGTAAGCATGTCGCAACCGCACTTGTGAAGACGGACTAAATTCACCTTGGTTAGGTTGGTCCGAATAGCGCCGAATTTCACCCGAACCGTGTCCGGCCAATCGCGGAGTTCCGCGTGGGAAGTCAGTGCTGACGGCGACGGTCGTATCGTCATAAATATCAAAATATTTTTTGGGCGCAATAAACGGAGAATGGGGTTTTATGAATCCCACCGCTAAGAAAAATGGATCAGGAGAGTCTTTTAGCTCCTGCAATGTTGCTACGGCCGTGGCGGCAACTTTTCCATCGTAAAAAAGTTCATCCGGAACGTCAGGAGCTTCCGTGGCTAAACCGAATACCAAACGTTCTGTCCAGTCAACGCCAAGTTCTTCCAACCCCGGATACGATTTCTCAAACGCCTTTTTCGCCGAAACGACTCCCTCTTCGGTAAAGTAATAACGAGGACCGAATCGAATCGCGGGCACTGACCAACTGGCGGGGTCTCCCATCGTGTCCCACTTAGTTTTGCTTGCCCCTTCGGGAAAGACCCCATGAAAGATTTTCCCAATTGCCTGGGTTCGGTATCCGTGTTGCTTGAAATATTGCGGCAACGTTACCACGTCGGGTCGGTTGGTTCGAAAATGAACATGGTTACCAACGACCCCGATAGTTTCTGGCCGCAAGCCCGTCAGCATACTTGTTCGAGATGGATTGCAGACCGCTTGCTGGCAATAAGCTTTCTTAAAGATCAATGCTGTTTTTGCAAATTGATCCATTCGAGGGGTGACCATTTTGGAATTGCCGTAACAATTTAA
>JAALLA010000153.1:0-1809 GCA_011087765.1 Pirellulaceae bacterium | reverse complement strand
ATTCACGTGGTAGAACCCCACCCTTCGAGTGGGTATGATCTTGTTAGATCCTAAGCCCCATGTCAAATTACTTTCAGCTTCACAAGGCAGGGCGAAAACTTAAAACCCGAGGCTCCCTTTTCGCGAACGGGAATCTTCATCATTATGACTCAATCCGGCGTCCAGCGATATAAACACCAATTCGACTTAGACGGCCTGACATTTATACCGTCCTTTCGATCACAGCTTGAGATTGCTGATATCCAAAAAAATCTAGACCGCGTGATTCGATTGGTTGTCCCCTCGATGCCGGCTGAACATGTTTTCTATGAGGACAAACAAGATCAGAGTTCGCTGAAGCAATTGCAAAACCTTCATCTGCATGACGCTTATTTTGGTCAATTGATGACTGACAGTCCATTTCGAAAACTTGCCGAGACTTTGCTTGATTCAAAAGTCGTTTGCAAAAACATGCAGTACTTCAACAAACCTCCGAAATCCGGTTTACCGACCCCACCACATCAGGACGGGTATTACTTCAAGATTTCACCCTGCGAGGCGATAACCATGTGGCTGGCACTTGAACCAGTTGACCATGAAAACGGTTGCGTCAGGTACATCCCCAAGTCTCACCTCAAATCGATGCGTCCCCATGGGTCGACGGGGACTCTTGGTTTTAGCCAAGGAATTACAGATTTCCCGAACGCCGATGATACTGCCAATGAAGTTGCCTACCCCGCCCAACCGGGCGACTTGCTGGCCCACCATGCGTTAACGATCCACCGCGCTACTGCTAATCACAGTCGCAATCGCACGAGGAAAGCAATCGGCTTAATTTACTATCGAGAAGATGCTGTGGAGGATTTGACCGCGCGAGCGGCCTATAAAAGTGAATTAATCGCCGAAATGAACGCAAAGCAAAGAATTTAGCGGGTTCTTTTATCTCATTGGCTTGGCAAGCACTCTCCAACCAAGTTTAATGTTGCAGTCGGTTTCACTAGCTTTAGACACTTCTGGATCAAAAACAAATGCCCGGTTCCTCCCCCTTACTAATCGTCCGTTTAGCAATCATGATGTTCCTGCAATTTTTCGTTTGGGGAGCATGGTATGTTTCATTGTTTGGATTCCTCAAAGAAAACGGGATGACCGAATTAGGCGCTGGCGGTTCGTTCGATGCTGCGGCATACACCGTTGCCCCAATTGCTGCGATTCTCGCACCACTCTCACTTGGCCTTGTTGCCGACCGTTTTATAAACACAGAGAGAGTGCTGGCGATTTTGAACATTGTCGGAGCGGGACTGCTTTGGTACGCACCTTCGCTTGCCGCCGCCGGTGCACCAGATAGCTACATTTCGCAATTCATGCACCCTATGGTTCTCTGCCTTCTCGCCTACATGATTTGTTTCATGCCGACACTGGCTTTGACAGCCAGCCTTTCCTTCAAGCATCTGAAAGACGGTGAAAAAGAATTTCCATTGGTTCGAGTACTCGGAACGATCGGCTGGATTGCCGGAAACTGGGTAATGCTCGGTTGCCGAACTATCACTGGAAATACGGAAGCCTTCAGTGACAACTCGGAACACATGTTTACCGCCGCAGCAATCGCATCGCTGATCCTCGGACTCTATTGCCTCACCCTCCCTAAAACCGAACCACCAGCCCAAGGTGAACCCGTTTCGCTTGGGAAAGTAGTTGGGATCGATGCCTGGGCAATGTTTAAAGACAAATCATTTTTTGTTTTCGCGTTTGCCTCATTTTTAATCTGCATCCCTCTTGCTGGATATTACGCCAAAGGTGCCGGCTTCGTAGGAGAAATGGGAATCACACTGT
>JAALLA010000152.1 GCA_011087765.1 Pirellulaceae bacterium | reverse complement strand
ATCCACCGTCTTGCAGTTTGGGTGGATAAAAAACTCCCAAAGCGTAATAAATCGCAAAGGCAATGATTGCGGAGGGCAGGGTGGTCCAAAGCATGGAACGGATGTGAGTATGGAGATCGACTTCCGCCGCAAGGGCAGCAAGGTTGGTGGTGTCTGACAGCGGCGACAATTTGTCGCCAAAATATGCGCCGCCAATGACAGCGCCCGCGGTTATACCGAGATTAGCATCGAGCGCCGAGGCGATCCCGATGAGGACGACCCCAATGGTTCCTACCGAGCCCCAGCTTGTTCCCGTTAGCGTAGAGAAAATTACCGGTGCTAGAAATGCGATTACGTAGAGATAATCCGGGTTGATCAGTTGGAGACCCCAGTAAACCAACATTGGAATGGTGCCGCAGATTATCCAACTGGCAATAATGAGGCCAATACAAAAGAGGATCATGAACGCCGGAATTGCACATTGGAATTTTTTTACGATCGAATTCTGGATGTCTCCCCAGCGATGCCCGGTCATAAATAGCTGCATGACTAATCCGGATGCGGCTAGGATGAAGATCAACTCTAAGGGCAATGGAGGGAGTTCAAGTGCGAGTGGCCGGATAATGAGGCCGTAAATAATCAGTATCCCGAGAAGCACAAATGGTGCTAAGGCCTGAAGGAAAGGAGTTTCCGTTGCCGGGGTTGCGGGCGCTGCTGAATTTCCGTTCATGGAAAAAACCCTACAAACTATACGGTGGATTAACTCAATCGAAAAAGGCGGAGTCAACGGTTTTGAGTGAGCTAACCGATGGCATTTAGTTCCACTTCAACGATCTTATAGTATGGCTGTCGCGGGCTGGCGTGTCATTAAGGTGAGTGAATTATTTTCAGGAAGGTTAAAGGTGGATAGATCAAAAGCTAACTTCAATCCAAAATGCTTAAATTCGTGAATGCTAATCGGAAACGTTTGTTTCCGAGGCTGTCAAAGTGAATCGTAGCCGTTCGTTTCTGTCCTTCGCCCGTGAGTTGAACGATATTGCCAACGCCGTATTCGGCATGTTGGACTTTCATTCCTGTTTCAAAACGGTCCGGATGCAGGCGGATTTGAGATGGCATCGCAGCCTGTTTCTCAGCTAACTGGGCACCCGTTTGAATTTTTAATGAAATGCCGGAAAGAGAATTCGAGCGTGAGTTTTGTTGGGGTTCTGATTCCGGTTCTGGGGTGGCTTCAGTATCCAGTTCACTAAATTCTGTTTCCTCATTGATGTCAATGGATGGAAGACCGTCGTGCATCCATGGATCAATTTGACTGATCGAATCGGCAACCGACTCCTCATCATAGTTGGTGCCAGCTGGTTCGAAAATTTGCATTTCCTCACGGGGCAATTCCATCAAAAATCGACTCGCAATGGCGGGCCAAAAGCTTCCTCGTCGAAACCGATTGACACATCGGCTGATTTGAAGATATTTTTCGGCGCGGGTGATACCGACAAACAGCAAACGTCGTTCTTCTTCGATTTGGTCGTCGTCGGTGGAACTGCGCTCGTGCGGTAAGATTCCATCTTCGAGTCCAACAATATAGACATTGGGGAATTCAAGCCCCTTGGCTGCATGGAGTGTCATGAGTGTCACGCGGTCAGATTGTGATTCCCAGATATCGGTATCCGAGACTAGTGCAGCCTGTTCGAGGTAGGCTTCGAGGCCACCTTCGGTGGGGCGATCCCGATCGAACTCTTCACAGGCCACGACGAGTTCGTCAACGTTGCCGGCCCGCTCGTAACCTTCCTCGCTGCCATCGAGCGTGAGCCAGTTTCGGAAATCTGTTTCATCCAAAATTGCGCGGATGACAGGTTCAACTTGATCGGTCGACATAAAGGAAAGTCGATCAAACATGGCTACGAATTGGGTCAGTTTTGAGGTTGGAGCTTTGGAAATGGTATCTATTTGGTCGCAATTACGCGCGGCGTCTAACATCGAACTGTTATTATCTTGAGCCCAGCGTCGAAGCCTGCCTAAGGTTACTTTTCCAATTTTTCTCGGAGGCGTATTTACAACTCGTTCGAAGGCAACATTGTCTCTCGGATTATTGAGTAAATGCAAATACCCCAATACGTCTTTAATTTCCTTCCTCTGATAGAACTCGTGACCATTGATGATCTGATAGGGGAGTCCGGCTGAGCGGAGAGCATGTTCGACAGAGCGGGATAACCAGTTGGCGCGATAGAGGACGGCATAGTCTTTCGCACGATGTTTCCCGGATTCAATGCCTAATTGAATTGTATCCGCGATGTCCAGTGATTCGTCACGCGGAGAGGGGAATGTTACCAAGCGAACGGCTTCCCCTTCAGGATTGTCTGTATGCAGTTGTTTCTTTTTGCGTCTGACGTTGTTTGCGATTAATTGATCAGCAACCCGGAGAATGGTTGGCGTGCTTCGATAGTTTTGCTCGAGTCGAACGAGGTTAACTCCTGGATAATCTTTTTCGAACTCTAAAATATTATTGATGTTTGCGCCTCGCCAGCCGTAAATCGACTGATCGGGATCGCCCGTCACGGCCAGATTTTTCAACGAGTGGTTGAGCATCCTAATTAATTGGTACTGAGTTAAATTAGTATCTTGATACTCATCGACCATCATGTAGGCAAACGCACGGTCAAGCGTTTCTCTTAATTCTGGAGCGATTTTGAGCAAGTCGACAGCATGTAATAGGAGGTCGTCAAAATCGACTCCATTGGCGACTTTAAGCAGCTTTTGATATTCGGGATAGACTTTGCCGATGATGGTGTCGAGTGCATGGCCGGGGCGCGGCTTGAAATGTTCCGCCGTAATTCCGTTGTTTTTGACGTTACTTACTTGGCTGGCGAGCTTATCGGCGGAGTAGTGTTTCAGATCGACTTTGGCATTTTCGATCGCCTGTTTCATTACCTTTTTGGAATCACCGGAATCGTAGATCGTAAAATTCTGTTGGAGTCCCACCAACTCGGCGTGTTGGCGAAGTAAACGAGAGCAGAAACGGTGAAAGGTGCCCGTCCAAGTACGATTGTCGGGCGATAATTTTTGGAGTCGATTTCGCATCTCATCCGCCGCCTTATTCGTAAATGTGAGGGCGACAATACTTTGCGATGGGATTCCTTGATGAATCATGTACGCAATTCGATGAGTGATTACGCGGGTCTTTCCGCTTCCAGGTCCGGCAAGGATTAGTAGCGGACCCTCGATCTGCTGCACCGCCAACCTCTGCTGCGAATTGAGAGGTGATAAAATATTATCGGGTGATAAAGGTGGCATGCCGCGTGATCCTTCGTGTGGCTGGTGCTAGCAGTTTTGGTGGTTTGATGAATTTTATGTTTGCCATGATTCTGCTCTGAGGTTGATATGTTATATTCTGTGCAAGCGAAGGCAACTGGCGCGGCTACAACTGACGCGAAATAAATGCTACTGCGGTCCGTTGATTGGGGCTTGCGCCCGCGAAACGCCGGCAACCGTAATTGGTAGTAAAACATTCATTTTTTGGGAGGGAACCCCGATGGCAAAGACACGAATTAGGGTCAGTGAGACCGAAGAGAACAGAAAAAAGCTAATTGAAAAATTAGACCTCAGCACCGCGGAAATTGGTTTGACTGTGAGAACAACAAACTGCCTTGAAGAAAAGGGTATTTTCAATGTTCGTGACCTCCTCAATACGAGTCGCGCTGAACTATTGAGTATTTCCAATTTTGGTGAAAAGACGCTGGAAGAAGTCTTTAAATCCCTCGAAGCGATCGGTTTTAGCCGTCCAAACCGTGACGTTAAGCCTCGCTGAAACCGGATCAACCAATTGCTTGAGACGCGCCGCCTAACCGCGGCGTTTTTTTTGCGAGGTCGTCTAGGCCAACCAGAGGCAGCGTCGGGTTGCGTCCATTAATGTTTTGCCTCGTGGGAAGGAATGAATCGATTTGCTCGCGCGAGTCTACCCGCGAGTTTATTCAATTGCATTAAGGGCGTCGACTGCTTGAGCGATTTCGTCTTCAGTGGTGCACAGGTGAGGAGCGAATCGTAGGTATCCGTCTCTAGGCGTAATGATAATATTCTGTTGATCCAAGGTCTTAGATATTTCTTTGGCTGTCGATAATTTTGGTATTAACGCCAGGATGCCCGACCGGTGTGAGGGGGCGTGAACGACCGGTTGGTATTTTGAATAATCTAAATGGCTAAGTGCTAATTCCTGCATTTCAAAATTATGATCGCGAATCGACTCGACTGAGTTGGGTAAGAACACGGTTTCGATTCCACTGGAAAGTCCATCCAGTAATCCGTACGAAACGGTTGAATATTCAAATTTCCTGCCACAAGTGTGTGGATCCCAGGTGTGATCTAAATACTCGGTGTCCTGTTTCATCTGATCCGCACCGGTCATTGTGATCTCAATTTTTTCACGAAATTCGGGGCTTGTGTACATCACTCCGGTGCCAGTTGGTCCCAACAGCCATTTCCATCCCGCTGAGGCGACACAAGAAATTCCGTATTGTTCGGGGTAGATCGGCAAACAGCCGAGACCTTGAGCGGCGTCGATGACTAAATCGATTTGATGCGATTTACAAAACTGTCCCAACTGCTCGAGATCAGCAGCGAAGCCATTCGTAAATTGGACGTGGCTAAGTGCGATCACTTTGGTTCGCGATGTGACTCGGGACTGCAACTCGTCAAATGACCAACCCTTGGCCATCGAATCGGGAATTTTACCGCAGTAAGGTCTATCTTCCTGAGGTGTTGCCACGTCCGATAACAAAACCAGTTTCACGCCCCGTTTTTTCGCCTGTAAGACCCAGGGGTAGTGATTGGCGGGGTACTCATTGAGATAGCTAATCACCTCGTCGCCCGGCTCAAATGGGTATCCATTGGCCACCATTGAAATGGCTTCCGATGTATTGGTGGTCATCGAAATATTCTCTGGGGATGTTTTCATGAGTTGTCCAAAGTTCTTATGAAAACGAGTACCCACATGATCATCTCCAACATATTCAAACAGCATCCCTCGCCCAACTTCTGCTTGGCGGTTAATGAATTTGATTGAACGGTCAGCCGCGGGGCGGTTTAGGGGTGAAACACTACAGTACGCCATGAAGTTGACGTGAGTTTTGCTAGGAAAATGGTCGAGATTTCGAATCAATGCCATCAAATCACCGGTTATTTTGTTGGGTTGCTAGGTCGCCGAAGGAATGACGATAACAGGTAACGGTGGGGGGATTCAATGGCTGTTGCCAATCTTCCCTGCCAGAGAACCGAACGATTTTTTGGCTTTGACCCGCCGTTCGCCTATTCGGGGGATGCCGGAATCGTCTCGGGTTGCGCCGAGTATTTGGGTTGGTGGTCAATTATCATTATTTAACTGCTAAAATGGATGGGACGGCGGCAAAATGCTCCCGGTATCATTTAAAATATGACCTAATATTGGTGCTCAACTAAAACATTCAAATCGTAAATATTTAAGCGAATAGTATGCCACAAACTGTCATGACGATTATTGGGACCCGTCCGGAGGCCATCAAATTGGTCCCGCTTGTACTCGAATTGCAAAGTCGTCCAGACGAATTCAAGTCCGTCGTATGTGTGACCGGTCAGCACCGCGAGATGTTAGACCAGGTCCTCGATGCCTTTGATGTCGTAGCCGATCACGATCTAAATTTAATGGCGCCTGGCCAATCACTTGGTCAAATTACAGCGCGGGCGGTTGCAGGGCTAACTGAGGTGTGTGAAAAAGATCGCCCCGACGTTATTCTGGTGCAGGGTGACACGACCACGGCATTCTGCGGCGCCTTAGTAGGGCACTATCAACAGATCAAGATTGGGCACGTTGAAGCTGGGCTTCGAACCGGAAATAAATTCTCACCCTTTCCTGAAGAGATCAACCGTCGATTAATTGGCCAAATGGCTGATCTTCATTTTCCACCCACGGCGCATGCCGAAGCAACGCTACTCTCCGAAGGGGTTAGCGCTGACGACGTATTTCTGACCGGAAATACGGTGATTGATACCCTGTTGTTAACCCGAGAGCGAGTGACTCAGAATATTCCGGAAGCGGCAAAGGCGATTCAGCCTTTAACCGAACACAAAAGAGTTGTTTTGGTTACTGGGCATCGTCGGGAGAGCCATGGGCAAGGTTTTGAAAATATTTGTCATGCCATTCGAAATGTTGCAGAGCAATTTGACGATGTTAATTTCATTTATCCCGTACATCTAAATCCCAAAGTGCAGGAACCAGTTAATCGTATTTTGGGAGAGCATCCAAGAATCCACTTGGTCGCTCCATTGTCATATGAGCCGTTTGTGTGGTTGTTGAATCAGAGTGATCTTGTTTTGACAGATTCTGGAGGCGTGCAGGAAGAGGCGCCGTCATTTGGTAAACCTGTTTTAGTCATGCGTGACACGACCGAACGCCCGGAAGGCGTGGAAGCGGGGAACGCAAAACTTGTCGGAACTTGCCAAGCTACAATCGAATCAGAGTTAACACGCTTGCTTAGTGATCCGGATGCGTACGCGGAAATGGCGGATGCCCAAAACCCATATGGAGACGGAACCGCATCGCAGCAAATCGCTGACGCATTGGCATCGCAAGTCGCGAAGAACTAACGACTGTGAATTTTGATCTAAAGACAATTGGCCGGAATTGACTCGTCCACCTGGCTCTTATAGGTCTCAACGTCGAAGCGGCTTTAAGCGCGTTCGATAAACGGGATCCCGAGTTTCTCGTTTCCCAAGCTTTCTGGCTTTGGAAACCTAGATGAGACCATGGAAGCTTTCCAATTGGGTCAAGCTTCGCATGCTCCCTTTCACTGGCTGATGGAGGGTTGAGGCGCGACGGAGCATTCGGAGTTCACTGTCGAGCAATTTTCTCCTAAAGGTTGGGAAAAATCCCGTACCGGGTCAATTTTACACTTTGGTTTACAGTACAAAACGTGGATGTTATGAACTCGTCGTTCGGCGAACGCGGCTTCGCAGTAGCACAGATAAAAGTGCCAAAAACGAACAAAGGGCTCGTCATAGCCAAGCGCCCTCACTTCATCAATGCGGCTCATGAACTCTCGTCGCCAGAAAGCCAGCGTCTTAACATAGTGAGGGGTAATGTCTTCCTGAGACAGCATCCGCATATCTGTGGAGCGCCCAACTGCGTTGGACAACGCCGTTACCGACGGCAGGCAACCGCCAGGGAAAATGTATTTTCGAATAAAGTCGACGTGACTGATGTGGTATTTGTAATTTTGCTCTCCGATAGTGATTGACTGAAGTAGCATCACCCCGTCGTCGCGTAATAAATCCGAGCAGCGGGCAAAGTATTCATCGTAGAATTGATGACCCACCGCTTCGATCATCTCGATGGAGACAATCTTGTCGAACTTGCCGGTAAGGAGGCGATAATCCTGCAACAAGACAGTGATTCGATCTTCCAGACCCTCTTTGCGAACTCGCTCGAGGGCAAAGCGATGCTGTTCTTTGGAGATCGTGGTTGTCGTGACTCGGCAGCCCGAAGTCTTTGCCATATGGATTGCCAGTCCTCCCCAGCCGGTTCCAATTTCTAAAACATGGTCCAGCGAATTGAGTTGAAGTTTTCGGCAAACTTGATCCATCTTTCGGAGCGATGCCTCATGCATTTTGTCGGCGTCGTCTGCATCGGCTTCAGGAGACTCGAAAATGCCTGAAGAATAGTTCATGGTTGGATCGAGAAACAACTGGTAAAAATTATTCCCGAGGTCGTAATGTTCGTGGATGTTTTTTTGACTTCCGTTGATCGTGTTTCGCCGCATCATGTGTTGAATGAAATTCCAGCTGTTTTTGATCCAGCCCCAAGTTTTTTCGATTCGGGAAAACTGATTCAGGTTTCGAATCATAATTCGGATCAGCGATGTAAGATCGTTCGAGACCCATTCGGAATTTGCATACGACTCCGCCGATCCGATGGTGCCGCCGACCATCACGCGTTTGTAGAATTTATGGTCTCCAACCACGACGGTCGCTGGCAAGTCATCGGTTGGGTCATTGGCTCCAACGGATTGCATTGAGCCAAGTTGATCGACCACCTTCAAGTTGCCTCCGACGATTTGATGGAATCGCTTGAAGATTTGGTTACGAAAGAAATCAGATTTGGTCCGAGTCTGAGTTGTTTTCTGTGAACTAACGTTAGAATCAAGCGGAAATTCGGTGTTTACAATCCCGATGGAAGTTTCGGTCTCGTGGGATTTGCCCGCTGGGAAATTGGATTTTTTATTGGGGAAGTGATTCATCGGCTTACCAAAACGGATTTAGATTTTGATTTAGACGGTCGAGATGACTCGCCCGTTAGTTTGGGTTCTTTGGAATCTTCGACGCTATCTTCGGGGGGCAATTCTGAATTTCGCTTTCGCGGGTGAGAATAAAACGTGGTCTTTTTTAAAAATAAACGGAACGCCTGCCAATAGATGCTCATAAAGATCTGGAACGTTATTAGCGGATATCTGATTAGTAATCGGTTTAGATTCCATCCGGTAAGCGGTTTCCGTTTCATGAGCATCGAAACATCAAGGATTTTCTTAACGTCGTTCAATGACTGATCGAGATGGTTTTCAATTTTGACGCCCAGTTTTTGGTTGGGAATAGTAAACGACATGCGATAGCACATATCTAGCGACATGAACGGTGAAACGTGAAAATCTTTATCGATGTCTGTGCTTCTGATGCTTGTCCGGGAATGGTTGGTTCGATCAGTGGCAGTGTTAGGGATGACGTAAACGTGTTGTTCTCCCCACGGAGTATTGTTGACTTCGGCAATTACTGCCGTCACTTTTTTACCACATTGAGAGTAGCAGTAAAAGAAACTGACTGGATTCATTGAGAATCCAAAATAGCGCAACTGCGTCAGTAATCGAATTGAGCCAATCGTTTCGCCAGTAATTCCCGCAGTTTCTAAAACACGAATCGCCCGTTGCCGGAGGTCGCCATGTTGGCAGTAGTGTATCAAATGCTCAGACTCTTTGAATCGACCCAATGCAATTCGGTCAGCGGACCAAAGCCAACGCCGGCGAAAAATTGAATCAATTTCCGCTAAGTCCATCATCAAAAAGAAAGACTTAAAATCGAATTGGTGGACGTGTGGAGTATTACGACGGTGTCGAATTATTCCTTCGTAAATGCAGCTATTCAACAGCGCACCCCAGCGTCAATGGACTCGAGTTCTTCAGCGACTGCAATCGCGCTTTTTACGCCATCTTCATGGAATCCATTACCCCAGTAGGCGCCGCAAAACGATGTGTTGTTTGTGTTGATTAATTCTCGATGTCGAGCTTGCATTTGTTTTCGGCGAATTTCAAAAGTTGGATGCATGTAAGTATATGAGCCGAGGATGTTTTCATCCCGAATTCTACCATCATCGTTAAGTGTCACACAAAAAGTCCGCTGTGAGCGAATGGACTGGAGAATATTCATATTGTAGGTAACATTCGCCACCGATGATGCCTGCTTTGGTTTGAAGTAATTCCAGCAGGCCCAGGCTCGTTTGTTCTTTGGTAGAACGGACTCCTGAGTGTGAAGTAAGGCAGTATTGGGGTGATAGGGGAAGGCGCTCAATATTTCAGTTTCGTTTAGGCTTGCCTGTTCGCCCAAAATTCTCAAGGCCTGGTCGCTGTGACAGGCAAACACTACATGGTCAAACGGATGGGATTTGCCATCCTTCGATAAGACGGTCACACCGTTGTCTGTTCTTTGAACGCCAATGATCGGTTGTTTTGTGTGAATCTGATCCACCCAATCCCGTGTCAGTGGTTCAATATATTGGCGTGACCCTCCGGTGATCACCCGCCACTGGGGGCGATTGGTTACGCCTAGTAAACCGTGGTTTTGATAAAATTCGGCAATAAAGCGAATGGGGAATTTTTTGAAGGTGTCAAAAGACGCGGACCAGATCGCAGCGCCCATCGGTAAAAAATATTGCTCGATGAACTGGGAAGAAAAGTGGTTGCGTTCAAAAAACTCAGCGACCGTCTCATTTTCTTGTTCGCTCTCAAGGAGCTTCTCACCGACTTTGTTGAATCGTACCAAATCAAGAAGCAATCTGAGAAATCGTGGATTGACTAAGTTCCTTCGCTGCGCAAACAGTCCGCTGAAATCAGCGCCTCGATACTCGAGCCCAGTTTTCTCACAGGAAACGCTAAAACTCATTTGTGTCGGCTGGGATGCCACTTTCAATTCTTCCATCAACGCGATGAAGTTGGGGTAGGTGCGATCGTTAAAAACGATGAAACCTGTGTCTATTGCGAAGTGGCCTTCGTCATTCTCGACATCGATTGTGTTGGTGTGGCCACCGATGTAATCGTTGGCCTCGAACAGAGTGACACTGTGTTTCTCGTGAAGTCGATACCCTGTTACTAATCCGGAGACACCGCCTCCAATGATGGCCACTCGCATTTTTCAACTCCGGTCTTGTTGTTGGT
>JAALLA010000151.1 GCA_011087765.1 Pirellulaceae bacterium | reverse complement strand
CCCCCCCCCCCCCCCCCCCCCCCCCCCCCCCCCCCCCCCCCCCCCCCCCTTACCACTCCAAACCGCCACCGAACATGAGTCATGCCCCAAAACACAATTCGATCCGCCAAAAGCTTTCCAGTTCTGCCGAATTTTCTACAGTCCAACGGCCACTCTTCGATATTGTACTGATTTGACGGCTCATCAACCCAATCCATATGAGCTAGGTAGCAGCCTGTAACGGTGAACGAAACGCTTAAGTGATTCGCTCTCTCGGCAGATTCAAAGCGAAACCGCTTTGTCAGGCCATCCCCCTGCACAACCCCTACGCTAGCAAACAGGATTTTAATTCCTGCGGAATCTAAACGCCCAAACATTAACGATTCTCACCAGATTTTTGATTCACTCTTTAGAAAGCCTTAAAAACATGCCGATTGGCTAAGATATCCGGCCAAAACCAGTTTCTTCATTTTGCCTCCTCGATTGAGAGCTAGTCATGGGAATCAAACGTACATCCCAAATTTTGTTTCTTGTTTGCATCCTCTTATTTGCAACAGGAAACCTCTTGGCTCAGCAGACCAGCTCCTCTTTAATGGATGCCCAGCCCAATTCGTCTCAACTATTCCAAAACTCCGAGACATTCAAATCTCAGAACCTCAATCGGCCGATCTCCTCAAGCCAGGTCGCATCATTGGGAATCAACAATCGGTTTGGCGAATCCGTTGATTCAACCGATTCAAAGTTGATGGGACTGGGAGGAGTTTCAGGTCAAGCAAACCGAACCAATCAATCGGGAATTAAAAAATGCCGATGCCGCTCTTGCGATACCACAGGGCAACCGGCGGCCTGTATTGACTGTGCACACATAAGTACCCTCGGCGATCAATTCAACATCCGTTTGTTCGGCTCCCTTAACGGAGAAATGTTATTTGCCACCGCACGCCCCAACCTGCCATCCGGCATCGTCCTGATCACTCCTGATTTGGGAAAAGACACATCGACGTTTGAAATTCACTCAAAGTCAACGAGTCTCGGTGCCGCTTTTGCCGGACCTGAAATCGGGCGATTTCAATCAGGCGGTCAGATATACTCAACTCTTTATGGCCAAACCTATGAAGAGGATCAATATGGAATCTACCTCCTGATGGCCTACGCTGAATTGAAAAACGAGTGCGAACGATACACGTTTGGACTCCATCGTGATTTAATTAACCCAATTGCTCCCAACACGATTAACTTTAACCAAGCCAACGGCGCTGGTAATCTTGGATTTGTGCGCGGTCAATTTCGGGCAGAGAGATTTAAGAATCTTAATCAGAACACTCGGTTGACAAGCCAGTTTGCCTTGAGTGATCCTGTGACAACATCATTCACTAATTTTGATAAAATCCCCGCCAACCTTTTAGAAGAAACGGGCATGCCAAATATTGAGGGCAGACTGGCAATTTCTAAAACTTCCGGCCCTCGCGTACCTGGGACTGCAATCCATTTTGAAACCGGATTCTCAGGCCTCGTCGGGAAACTCAGGCGAACAGATATCCCAACCAACCGCATTCACGATGTCTGGGCCGTCGGCTCCGATTTTCAGTTAGCCATCACGGAGCGCCTCGGATTCAGAGGGGAGTTTTTTACGGGCTCAGCCATTGGTAATTACAACGCTGCTATCTTTCTAATCGACAACCAAAATCTCGATCCCGTTCGATCTACCGGTGGTTGGGGAGAAGTCTACTTTGCCTGGTCCCCCTGCGTTCGATCACACTTTGGGTACGGCGTGGACGACCCGCTCAACAGTACCCTTTCACCAGGCTTGCCAACTCGCAACGAAGTTACCTACGCAAATGTGATTTGGGATGTCAATAAATCTCTTGAATTGGGTGTTGAGGTTAGCCATTGGGATACGACCTATACCGGTCCTCTGCTAGATAACGACGCCATGGTTTACCACACCCGTTTTCGCCTCAAGTTTTAACTTTGACTGGCACCTCCGCATCCAATACTCAGGGGCACTCAAAACAAGCCACCCCCAATTTGGCGGGTAAATTCTTGTTGCGAATGAAACTTGGTTGCAACCGCTAACAACTGCTTAACGAAACTGGCAGGCGAAACTGGCAGGCGAAACTGGCAGGCGAAACTGGCGAACGTTGACGTTAAACCCAAATCCCTCGCGTCACTTTCCCACCTTAAAAAATCAGGAATCGCTCCACCAAAGAACTGCCAAAGTACCTTGATTTCATAAATGACACGCTCAAACCTGCTTCGGGCATTCCCAAAAATTGAAAGTGCGAGCACGCACTGTTCGAAAACAGACCGCTTAGCCAATTATGGGCCAACTAAACGTCTTAATTCGAATACTAAGTGACTCGTTACTTCCGCTAGATTCATCCAAATTTTTTCCTATTATTCCGCAACAAAAAGTTGTCAAAAAACATCATTCTCACTCGGGTTCATTGGAACTGGAAACACCGACTTGGAGTCAGAAACGAGTTCGGTTCACGTCACGACACGACCGTACCAAACCTCACAAAAACAAAACGCTCGACTCAAAATCAATTTGGGCATAAAAAAAGAATTAGGCATTGCATCCGCGAAACTGGCATATATTAATAAAGGTACTGAGCACGGCTCTTGGATTGTCACTTTTGCATTCACAAGTCGACACTCTTCTCATATCTTTTCTAATCAACTGAAACGCAACTATGACTTCTAGGTGTTCGGACTCCGACCTCAATCTCGATCTTTCTAATGGATTCGAAGATTCGAGTGTGGAAATAAACGTAGAAATTTCAAACTCTGTCAAATCAACTCCCAAAGCTGAAACCACTCCAGACACACATAAAGCTTGCCCAAATTGCAAAGAGCTAATTCTCAAACAGGCCAGATACTGCAAACACTGCACGCACTTCTTGGTTCGACCTTAACCCCTCCCAACTGACGAAGGGTTGCGGGAAATTCTCATTCGACAAATCAAACCCGCACTCAATTCGATTTGAGCCAAACTTTCTGAATTCCCTGGGAATCTCCCGTAATAAATTTGCTGGAGATCGACGGACGTCCTTTCTCTCCACTCAGCAACCTCGTGCCGCAATTAGGCTATCAAAGTGCCCCTCTCCAGCGAGGCTCGCAGATTGCCACGAAGTCCAAACGAGCAAACTTAACCCTATTTAATAAAGATCATCTTGGGATTAAAAAAGATGGAGATAGGGGATCACCAACGTGATACTCGTTGCGATATGGTTTAAGATACAAACTATTAAGATCCCACTAAAGTCATCAATGCTCTTGGAAGAATCAAATGAATCGAATCACTATTCCGCTTGCCTTAACAATTTTGGCGATCCTTTCGACTCATTCATTCGCACAACCCGGCCCACGCGGTGCGAGGCCAAATGCTGGACAAGGAGCGATGCAACCAAACGGCCCAACTCCTCAACAAATGGCACAAATGCTGCTTCAAAATTTTGACCGTGATGGGAATGGAGAATTAAATCTCACTGAACTTTCTGCCGCAATGGTTGCCTTGCAGCAGCGCATGCAACAAATGAATCGTGGCGGTCAAGGCGGAGCAGGAGGACCGGGCTTCGGAGGACGCGGTGGAGCTGGAGGACAGGGCGGTGGCGCTGGAGGGCGCGGCGGCGCAGGAGGACAGGGCGGTGGCGTTGGCGGTTACGGACAACGCGGAGGGGCCGGTGGCGCTGGAGGACAGGGCGGTGGCGCTGGAGGACGCGGCGGCGCAGGAGGACAGGGCGGTGGCGCTGGCGGTTACGGACAACGCGGAGGGGCCGGTGGAGCTGGAGGACAGGGCGGTGGAGCTGGAGGACGCGGTGGCGCTGGAGGACAGGGCGGTGGAGCCGGAGGGCGCGGCGGAGTTGGAGGACAGCTCTAAGCTAATCCATCACAATGTGAATTCACACTTGGTGCGCTTTAAAGTTACCCTGCACAAATAGAGTGTGCTTCATAAAATTTCCAAAACGCCCCACAAGAGGCCTTCGCAAAACCTGCGATCCATTCCAAAACAGCCCAGCTCTATCTTCACTCAATCTGAAAGCAGCCCGCGTAGTTGTCTAAACACGACACAGCCGAGTTATTATAGACCACAAATTATAATTTTCGCCCGTCATTTTTAAGTCACGCAACTTCTCTGTTGTTTTTTAAGAATATTTACTTCTGAAGGTACACTTCTGAAGATAAACCTCTAAAGGTACAATTCGGCTTCGTTCTCTGAGGCTGATTTTCAAATGAAAATGAGTCGCGTGGAAAGAGGATCCCAAATTGCACCAACTCCCCGAGATTGATTAGGCTGAGTAAAACAAGGATGGACTTAAACCCCGATAGCAGCGTTATCGAACACAAAGCTCAACTGATTGAATATCTTGCTTCAGGATGCAAAACTCCGGAAGATTTCAGGTTAGGAGCAGAGCAAGAGTGGTTTCTGTATACCGGCACTGCTTACCAACCCACTTTTTACGATGGGCCAGATCCAAGCATCCGGACGCTATTGGAGGGTATGACTGGTTTAGGTTGGCAGCCTATCGAAGAAAATGGGAATCTGATCGCGTTATCAAGAGGTGCGTGCGGGATCACCCTGGAACCTGGAGGCCAGTTCGAGTTTGTTGGTTCGGCATTAGAGAACGCGCATCAAACGAGAGCCGAAATTCAGGCGTTTTGCAGAGAACTTGAATCTCTGGCCGGTGAACTCGGTCTGAGTCTTCTTGCACTTGGCCATCAGCCAAAACATTCCCGTCGTGAACTTCCCTGGATGCCAAAGGAAAGGTACCGGGTGATGAGATCCTACATGCCCAGTCGCGGAGACTTGGGACTGGACATGATGCAGCGAACCTGTGCAACTCAAGTGACCGCTGATTTTTCGAATGAAGCAGACATGGTGAAAAAATTCCGTGTAGCGTTGGCATTACAGCCAATCGTCGTGGCGTTGTTTGCCAACTCTCCTTTTAAGGACGGGCGTGTGGGTGAATGCCTGAGCCATCGATCCGCAGTTTGGGGCGACACGGATTCCGATCGGTGTGGTTCTTTGCCTTTTGTATTTCAGAATGGTATGGGATTTGAACGGTACGTCGACTGGGCTCTGGACGTGCCCATGTATTTTGTAATTCGTAACAGGCAGTTCATTGATGCCAGTGGTCTGTCATTTCGTGATTTTATGAAAGGGCGGTTGTCTGTTTTGCCTGGACAACTCCCGATGGTTAGCGATTGGGCAAATCATCTTTCCACCGTATTTCCCCAAGTTCGATTGAAACAGTTTTTGGAATTCCGGGGTGCCGATGCAGGCGACGCCGTCAACCGATTACCAGCGTTGGTAGCCCTGTGGGCTGGTTTGCTATACGACTCTCAGTCCCTTGCTGCGGCCTGGGATCGCATTCAGGATTGGGCGGTGGACGAGCGACTCGAGTTGGAGTCCAATGTGGCCCGAAGTGGATTCGCAACACCATTTCGGAAAGGCACCCTACAGGACCTTGCGCTTTGGATGCTTGAGTTATCTCGAGATGGTTTGGAGCGACGAGGTATTTGCGACGAAGCAGGGTCCACTGAAAGTCAGTATCTGCAGCCTTTGCAACAGGCGGCTGAATCAGGGCAGACCTTTGCCGATCAACTGATTCAGAATTTCTCAACCCAATGGCACAAGAACATGGACATTGCATTGCCTGCGATGTGTAAGGAGACATTTTCATGAACGTCAAAAAACTGGCAGTCATCATGGATCCAATTCAGAACATCACGCCGCACAAGGACAGCTCCCTGGCCATGATCTTGGAAGCCCAAGCACGCGGTTTCGAAGTATTTTGCGGTGACCTCGACGATATCTGGCTTGACAAAGACGTGCCCCGAGGGCGACTGACAAAAGTAACAGGGTTCGACGAATCCGATCACTGGTTTGATCTAGGTGAGACAGTCGAATTAAATCTAGGGGATTTGGAAGTCATTCTGATGCGGAAGGACCCACCCTTTGATATTCAATACGTTTTCTCAACCTACGTGCTCGAACAAGCACAAAGGCTAGGAACAGTGGTTGTCAATCATCCACAGGGGTTGAGAGATGCCAATGAAAAGGCCTTCCTGGCGTGGTTTCCAGACTGCGTGCCCGCAACACTGATCGCTCGTTCGCTTGACCAGATGCGCGAATTCATTTCGCAACACAAAAAAGTGGTTGTGAAACCATTGGATATGATGGGAGGCCGTTCCGTTTTCGCGACAAGCGTTGAAGATGGGAATCATAACGTCATCCTTGAAACGGTTTCTGATTACGGTAAACGCTACACGATGCTTCAGCAGTACATTCCTGAGATTTCAAAATCCGGCGATCGACGAATTTTGCTGATTGATGGACAACCCATTCCCTTTGCTTTGGCTCGTATCCCGGCAGAGGGTGATCACCGTGGCAACATGGACGCCGGTGCCCGCGTCGAAGTTCACCCACTGACCGATCGAGAACAGGCAATCTGCGACCAAATCGGGCCACGGCTTCGGGACAAGGGATTGCTGTTTGCAGGAATCGACATCATTGGCAATTATATGACCGAATTAAATGTCACCAGCCCCACTGGCATTCGGGAACTTCAACGCGAAACCGGACTCCCTATTGCCGGGCATCTGTTTGATGCCATTTTGTCCCGCTGTCGATCAAATTAACAAAACCAACGAAAAAGTCTTACCCGGACATGAATTCTGACGCAATGAACTCGCCGACCCAAGCCCTCGAAATCAAAAAACTTTGCAAGACCTATGGCGATGGGACGGTTGCATTGCGCGGAATTGACCTTGAGGTCAAAGATGGTGAATTTTTCGGATTGCTTGGTCCCAACGGGGCGGGCAAATCAACGACCATCGGAATCGTGACGTCACTAGTTAAAAAGAGTGCTGGAACCATCCGTTGTTTTGGAGTCGATCTCGATCAGGACCCGGCGTCCGTAAAGCGTCACATTGGCTTGGTGCCACAGGAGTTTAACTTCAATCAATTCGAGACCGCCGAACAAATCGTGATGCAGCAAGCAGGCTATTACGGCATTCCTCGCTCGTTGGCCCGGCAGCGAGCTGAAGTCTATCTTCGAAAAATGCACCTTTGGGAAAAGCGTACGACAATTGCCCGTATGCTCTCTGGCGGAATGAAACGCCGTTTAATGATTGCACGAGCGCTTGTTCACGAACCCCGATTGCTTATTTTGGATGAGCCGACCGCGGGGGTCGATATCGATCTTAGACGGGCGACCTGGGCTTTCCTGGAAGAGATCAATGCAGAAGGAACAACGGTAATCCTAACGACTCACTATCTGGAGGAGGCGGAAATGCTGTGTCGTCGGATCGCGATCATCGATCAAGGGCAGATCGTTGAGGACACCGACAAAAAAACGCTGCTTGGAAAGCTCAACGTCGAGACGTTTGTCTTTGACCTTGAGTCACCCGTAAATGAAGATCTAATCCTCGATGGTTACGTGCACCGACTTGCCGATAAGTCGACGCTCGAAGTGGATGTAACACGGGAGCATTCACTCAATGTAGTTTTCGAGCAACTATCCAAACAAGGCATAAACGTGATGTCGATGCGCAACAAGGCAAACCGTCTGGAAGAGCTGTTCGTCGAACTGGTAGAATCGAACGACATTCAATCCAAGAGTAAGTAAGACTGGATGCCTTCCAGCATAAATCCAATTTGGCAATACGAACCACTTTAACTTTTTCCTGTATTTGATTGAATCATGGCATCAAACATTGTGGACGACAACTCCTTTCAGGTTCGATTGCGATCCAATCTAATTGGGTTACAAACGATCGTGATCAAGGAAGTCACGCGGTTGATTAGGATCTGGCCACAGACCATTGTTCCACCGGTAATCACGACCACACTTTATTTCATCATCTTTGGCAAGGTGATTGGATCGCGGGTCGGCGAGATGAGCGGTGTTACCTACATGGAGTTTATTGTGCCGGGCTTGGTGATGATGAGCGTGATCAACAGCTCGTATCAAAACGTTGTTTCGTCGTTTTTTTCCTCGAAGTTCCAGCGTAATGTTGAAGAGATTTTGATCTCTCCGATGCACAACGCCACAATATTAATTGGCTACATAGTCGGCGGAGTCGTCCGTGCAATGACAATTGGAACGATTGTCTTAATGGTCAGCCTGTTTTTCGTAAGCACGCTTTCCATCTACAACATTTCGATCACGTTTCTGGTTGCGTTGCTGACGGCGACATTGTTTGCCAATGCTGGATTCATCAACGCGATGCTCGCGCGAAAATTCGACGACATTGCAATCATTCCAACCTTTGTATTAACTCCGCTGACCTATTTGGGAGGCGTGTTTTATTCAATCACCTTGCTGCCCCAGCCATGGGAGACAATTTCCCGATTTAACCCGATTGTTTACATGGTGAGCGCATTTCGAGCTGGAATCATGAAAGATCGCTTAGATGCTTCGGCGTTCGACACTAATTTAGGTTTCTCCTTCGGAATGATATCCCTGTTCGTTATCATTTTGTTTTCAATCACCCTGTGGATGCTCAATCGAGGTGTCGGTTTGAGGGCCTAGTCAGTGGGCTCACCCCAGAATGCCGAAGAATCACATTCAAACTCCCCGTCTATTCATGGAAGGCTCACGCTTTTTTGGGGAAGTGGGGTATCGCGTCCTCTAATTTCCCTCGCTGGTAGATATTTTTCATGATTTGTAGCACAATCTTGATTCAGCTCCATTGAGCTCTATTACGATTCTTAAATCAGTGGTCAAACCTACTCTAAAGATAAAAGAAAGCGACTAGATGCCCGAATTGACTTTGTATCATTTTCCCTCATGCCCGTTCTGCAAGGTGGTAAAGGATTGCCTTGATCGTTTGAATTTGGAAATCCCTATGCGAGATCTTGAGTCCGACCCGGGAGCAAGAGACGCGCTCATTGAGATTGGCGGTAAAGGTCAAGTGCCATGCCTTGTCATTGATGGCAAGCCTTTGTACGAATCCGCTGATATTGTCCGTTGGTTTGAGGAGCACACTGGATGAGCGATTTGACGGAACAGATCAAAGAAATAATTTTGACCGCTTTGCCGGACGCGACGGTCATCGTGAGTGACCCACAGAACGACGGAGCGCACCTTGAAGCCAGGGTAATTAGTCAGTCATTTGTGGGGATGTCGCTGGTGGAACAACACCGACAGGTCATGAAATCACTCAAGGCTAAGTTTGAAGGCGAACTCCATGCGCTTAAACTAAAGACCAGTACACCTGACGCGTGATTTGGAAATGGATCCTGGCGGACAGGATTACACGTGCTTAAAACAAATCGTTTGCCAAGTTTATTTCAGTCGAATTTGGCGAGCTCAGTCGGCACTGAACTGGAACTTCTCTCGGTAGGCAATAGTGACTATCGAAGCTTTGGTTAATTTTTTATAGAACATTTTTCAAAACAACATTTTTTGGGATTTTGAGATGACGATCGTCGAACGCATTCAGCAAGACATTGAAACCAATCGATTCATGCTTTTTATGAAAGGTTCCCCTGAATTTCCCCTGTGTGGATTTTCAAGTAAGGTCGTAGAGATTCTCAAACATCTCAATGTGGAATTTGCCAGTGCTGACGTTTTACAGGACATGGAACTTCGGCAGGCAATCAAAGAATTTTCCGATTGGCCCACGCTGCCACAACTCTATGTGAATGGGAAATTCATGGGAGGCTGTGATATCGTAATGGAGATGTTTGATTCAGGCGAATTACAGCAGTTGATTCAAGGCGAAGAATCCTGATCGGTAAACCCATCGCTCAAGTGCGATTGGTTTCCATGACGGACGGCGTAAGGTTAGGTAGTGAGTCAATGTTTTCAACTGACAAAATTCACTCTCGTTCCTAATCGCACGCTTGGCAAGCTAAACGATTGAAAACTGTGTTGTCTCTCGACTGACAGAAAGCCAGGCTGACTGGAATCGAACCAGCGGCTACTACACACCCAGACTTACTGCATGACTAAGCAAAGAACCGCGAGTTACTGTCAGGGCGTGTTGCGCCGCGGCGGCTGAATCGGCGGGCGCATCAAAATACGATTCGGCAATCTCTGGAGGCAGCGTCTACCATCCCTCCAATCAAATCGGTAAAATTTATTGTCGTGTCAACTACACGACGATTTAGCTGCCTGATTTTTTTCTGGGATTTATTCCTTGCTTCCTGTCACATCTCTTTCTGATCCAAATCATGAAACCTCTCCCTTTCCTCCTTGTTAATTTTTTATCAATCATCACCGTCGCATTGCCCATAAACGCTTCGGAACGGCCCCCAAATTTCGTGCTGATTTTTGTCGATGACTTGGGATATGCCGATCTGAGTTGTTTTGGTTCGCCCGACATTCGCACTCCTCGACTCGATGCGCTTGCCGGCGAAGGGATGCGATTCACTCACTTTTATGCCCAGCATATTTGCGGCCCCTCGCGTGCCGCCTTGATGACCGGTTGCCACCCGCTCCGTCTGGCGGAACTCGGGAATACCAAGGAAGTCCACCCGGTTCTTCATACCAAAGAAATCACCATCGCCGAGGTGTTGCAGCAAAAGGGTTACGCAACAGGTTGTTTCGGAAAATGGGATTTGGCAAGGCATTCTCAAACCAATTTTGAACCAACTCTCATGCCTAATTACCAGGGCTTTGACTATTTCTATGGCACTCCTTCGAGCAATGATCGCTACGTTGATCT
>JAALLA010000150.1:2738-10702 GCA_011087765.1 Pirellulaceae bacterium | reverse complement strand
GGCCACAAACTTTGTTTAGCCCGGAATCCGGGAACCGCTCTTTAATTCGCTGATTTAATTTTTCAATCGTTTCAACAATCAGTCGTGGCTTTAGGCTGTCGAGTTGCATTGTTTTTTACTTCGAATAAGTTCAGGGTTCTCGTGTTTTCAAATAGGCAAATTTAACCCCATTCGGGTCAATGGGTTCTCAAGATCGATTTAATGTAGTTTTGAATAACTGAAATAGCCGCCGAGTTTTTGCCGCCGCGGGGCACTACAAGATCCGCATGGTTTTTACTCGGTGACAGAAACTGATGAAACATCGGACGGACGGTTTCATGGTATTGCTGTAGTACAGATTCAACGGTTCGACCACGCTCGTCAATATCTCTGACAAGCCGACGGGAGAGGCAGACGTCCAAATCAACATCAACAAAAATTTTCAGATCTAAGAGCTTTCTTAGCTCTGGATGGTGGAGAATCAGAATCCCCTCGATCAGAAAGACTTTGACCGGTTTAACCTTTGTTACTTCCGGGCTTCGATTGTGCTGTGAATAGTCGTACTGCGGCACATCGACGGTTTGCCCCGAAGCCAACTGGATTAGATGCTGAATCAACAGATCGTGTTCGAGTGCATCGGGATGATCATAATTAACGACCTCACGCTCCGCGAAAGTCAAACCGTCTCGACATCGGTAATAACAATCTTCGTTTATAATTTTGACTTGCTCATCACCAAATTCATCGTTGACTAAATGGCAAAGTTGAGAAGCCAAGAGGCTCTTTCCTGACCCTGATGCGCCAGCGATCCCGATAAATATTGGTTTTTCTTTTGCTTCCATTTTTTCGTTAATTCGTGGTCTAAGGAACGTCAAACCCATGTAAATCTTACACGCCAGCGACCCAAAGAATCAGGCTTGTCTCTTTTTTTTGAACACGCTACTCTTCCGGCGCATGCTTCTTATCTGAGGAACCGCCGTGAAAGTTACGACTCTTCTTTTCCACCTATCTTGTTTGTTTTTAACCACTGCCGCTTGTTTTGGCCAGAATGCGACGGAAATTGGGATTTCCGAGATAATTGTCGAGGAAGATCCAAGTATTTGGAGCGGTTCCCTTGCCGCAGGGCTCAATGGCAAATCAGGCAACAGCCAAAGCGTAGATATGAACCTAGAGATGAAGTGGATCCGAGAAACCGAGTTTAGCAAGACCGACCTTCTCGCTAATTATTTTTACAGTACGAATCAGATAGCGACAGTGACGGATCGCTTTTTTGGTCAGGCACGCCAGGAACGGAAAATCCAACAGGGCCGATTGAGCGTGTTTGCCCAATCTGCCGTGAACTGGGATCGATTTAAAAACTACGATTATCGAATTGCTCTGCACTCTGGTCTATCTTATGAGGTAATCAAAGAGGACGACCGTTTTTTGACGACTCGTTTAGGTGCCGGTGCATCCAAAGAAGTTGGAGCGGTGATTGACGATTGGATACCAGAACTTCAACTGGGCGCCGACTGGGAACGAAAAATCACCGACACGGTCAAAACCTATTGCACCGTCGATTACTATCCCAGTTTCACGAACTTTGATGATTACCGGATCAACACCAACGCCGGTCTAGAATTCTTAATTGACTGGGAAAAAGACATCAATTTCAGAATTTTTGCATTCAATCGTTACGACAGCACGCCGCCTCTTGGCAACGTATCCAGCGATCTCGATTATGGATTCGCCTTGGCATTTGATTTCTAACCAAAAGACTTAGCTTCGCGGTTCAGCGGAATTGCCGATTATTTTTGTAACTTTCCCTTTAGGCAATATAATTTTGAAATGCTCCGGACGATAAGTCGATCGCCCGCGACCGCTGGAGACGCCTTAAAACCGTCTCCTAATTTGGTTTCTTGCACCATTTCAAAAGTGCCGCCAGGTTGAAAAGCATATATTTGCCCCTTTTCGCTGAAAGCGAAGATATGGTCTCCATCAAATATTGGAGAGGCAGCAAATGTCGTGCGTATTCTTTCTTGCCACAAAATTTCACCATCGACAGCGCGAACACAACTCGCGATCCCTTTGTCGTTAAACATAAACAGATTTCCATTAACTAAAATCGGCGAGGGTCGTCGGGTAACATTCTTGCTAATGGTCCAGTCAATATTTGTTTTTGTAATATCACCGCTGCCTTGTGGATTGACTGCGTCCATCCGGCCCATCCCGTTAGTCAGGATGACGAGTCCATCTTCGGTGAGAATCGGCCTTGCCGATGCATTCATCCCATCATGGTAAACCGTCCAAATTGGCTCGCCATTGCTTGGGTTGTAGGCGACTGTCGCGCTCGCTGATGGATAAATCAAGATCGGTTTGCCGTCTATCTCAAACACGCTCGCGGTGCCATACGCTTTCTTCCAATCACCATTATCAGTTCCGTACTCGAGATTTCGATCCGTCTTCCACGCAGTTTCACCTGTCTCCTTGTTAAATGCGACCACGTACTGTTTGTCAGACCCATCGTAGGCAACTATTAAATGGTCATCATGCAGGATCGGAGAGGAGCCCGGACCGCGGAAATGATCGCATTCAAAATCTTCTCGACTCCAGATAGTTTCACCCGTGCTCGTATCTAGGCAGGCCGTGCCGTAGCTACCGAAATGAAGGTAAACTCGGCCCTGCTCAACTACGGGAGTGCAACTCGCATAGCTATTGGTCGCGTGACGAAACCGAGGATTTTCATTCTCGTAAATCAACTTGTCGTGGATCACTTTACCCGACTTAAGATCGATGCAAATTCCGTACATCTTCTTGCCGTCTTCCGTTGCAGAAGTTAACCAAATTTGTTCACCCCAAATGACAGGTGATGACCAACCTCTGCCGTGGATGGGAATTTCCCAGGCAACATTTGTCGGATCCCCAAGATCGGTAGGTAAAGAAATCTCCGGTGCGAGACCGTCTCCGTTTGGTCCGCGAAACTCTGGCCAATTTTCTTGGGCAGCAAGCGAATTCATAAAAACAAATAAATAGATAACCGCGATTAATTGTCTGCCAAACTGCACGTTTAAGTCCTTTGCGGCTATCAACAATTCACCCGGCTAGAATTTTGGGTGCAACATCGCACACGAAGATTCCAGAATAGGTGAGGGAATAAATACGCAATCCTACAGAGTGCAGCGGTCAAGCACTGCATCGAATTTTTCTTGCGGTACAGACAATAGATCAAATCCAGAACTGGATTCAACAAAAAAATGCACACCAGAAAGAGCAATTCAGTGAAAATTGCGGACTAATTTTGGCTATCGTCGTTCTAACTCAGAGCGTAAACGTCAGACCAAGGACGACCGAGTTCTGCACAACTTCTCGATCACTCAGGGTCGTAAGCCCCATGAGCGGGGCGAAACCTATGCTACGAACGTACTCTAAACTGATTCGCGAATGCCGAGAGGGCTCGACGCAGTACCCAAATACAAGCTGCCGATTAAATTCAAACTGACTCCCGGCAGGTCCCTGAATACCTTCACTCCAGGAAACAGACCAACGAGCGGGCATTGAGATAAAGTATGAATCTAAAGCCGCCTCAGCGCTGTAGGCGATCACGTCATGGTCGGTTACTGGCCAGGCATTTACGGTGCGGACATATTCGACACCGAGGTGCAGACGATTAATCCGCATCCTGGCATTGATGTCCCACGCTCCATTAGGGTCTCCAAAGAGGGTTGGATCCAAATGTTCTGGTACATCCGCATCATAAATTGTCCCGTAAATGTAGCCTCCACCTAGTTTCAACTCTCCATCTCGCCTCGCAAATGGCATCCTTAATAGCAAATTGGCGGCAAAGTTATTCACGTCGCCATTCGCGTTTGAATCGACAACACGCACTCCTCGTCCGCCACTGAGACCTGCGAACGTAGCGCTTAAAATCCCGTTGTCGAAACCAATCCCGCCGCCCTCACCAAGGGCACCAAAATAATGCCAGGGGATGGATTGAGAGAATGGACTTAACGTACTCATATCTCCAAAGCCAACATTCTTTTTCCCAAGATAACCGTACCACGAAGAACGTGAAAAATCTCCAAAAACGACGTAGGCTTGGCGGACCTGATAACTCCCTTGCTTTGGATTATCAAATGAAAAGACATCTGAGAATAGAGTCTCAAAATATCCGTGGACACGTGGACCAAAACTTGCACTTGCAGCCAAATTGGCTTGCAACATCCTGAGATCAGAGGCGTAATTGCCTTCAAAGTCGGTCGGAAACCGACCTAAGTAAGGGAATTTACCGTCTTCATTCGTCCTTCCATAGATCGCCGATGCCCGAAACTGAGCACCGAGAGTCATATTGGTCTGTCCATTACTATTAAGCGAATGCTCCAGCAGCAGAATTTCTTTATTCGTTTGCCGATTCTGAAAATCGAGCATCTCCCGAGAATAATCCGGTGCTAATTGAATGAAATTTCCGTCGATTATATCGGAGAACTGGCTTCCCTCTTCAATGACCACCTCACCTTCGACGCCATCAGGATATTCAATAACGATTGAAGGATCTGATGTCTCGTAAACGATCTCTTCTTGAGCCACCAATCGGGTCGAATTTATTGCTAAAAATACGCCGATGGAGCAAGCCAACCCAGTTACTCTGAAAAGAGTGTGAGCAGCTTGTGTTTGTGAAATCGATTGTCTAATTAAGAACATTCAGAGTGACCTTGAATAACTCAGGGAAACGTCAATCCGCAAATCTTTAATTAGATGTTGTTTTTCTTTGAGTCAACTCGAATCTTAACATGTAAACAGCCAGCACGCCTGCTAGCTATGGTTGGTTCCGATTTTTAATTCATCGCGACAATATTTCAGACTATTTAACAGTTCTTGCATTTGAAA
This sequence comes from Pirellulaceae bacterium, assembly GCA_011087765.1. Taxonomy (GTDB): domain Bacteria; phylum Planctomycetota; class Planctomycetia; order Pirellulales; family Pirellulaceae; genus Mariniblastus. The sequence continues at coordinate 5,860 of JAALLA010000150.1, read as the reverse complement.
TTTGGGATCATTCGCACTGCCCGAGGCAATGGGTTTACCTTGCCTGGCAAGTCTTAGAAATGCTTCGTAATCTACCGCTTTTACGTCAGGGTATGCTGTCCAAAATTCATCATTTTTAAAATCGAACGGCTTATTAAACCCCGAAATAATCTCCAATTGAAAGGGCACACCCGGGCAAAGCTTTGCAAACAGTTCGGTATACTCAGCCCAGTCAACTAAACCATCGCCGACTGCATTCCATGCAACCCGTGCTCCGGTGTCGGTTAGCCAAGCGGTTGAATCACGGATGCCAGAACTCACGGCGTGCGGTCCAAGAATTTTAAGGTTTTCAATTGGATCTTCCAGCGTCCACGTTGCATTTCCACTGTCAATCGTCGCCCCTACAAATTCCGGACCAGCAGCTTCAATCAAGCCGACTAGTTCTCGAGACTGCATGTCGCCAGCATGGTTTTCAACAGCAATTTTTACATTCGCGTCAATTGCAGCCGATTTAACTTTCTTCAAAACCTCTACCGTGCGATCGATGTGCTTTTGAATCCCTCCGTCTGTTCTGCGATCCTTTTCACCTCCCAAATAGCAGCGGAAAACTGGCGAACCGACTTCAGAAGCGATTCTGATCCCAAGTCGAAGATGCTCTTCAGCCGAACCCCATTTATCGTTCCACCGACCGGCCGTTGGACAAACGCTGCCAGTTCCGGCATGAACCACCACGCCCAGATCGGATGCTTTACTTCGTAAATCACGAAGGTATTTTCCCTCGTGATTTTCGTAAACATCTAGATCTGAGAGCAATAAAGAATCTACTTTTTGCTCGCCAGCGAAATCCAGTAGCTCGGTTGCATTCCACTTCAACGCTCTAATTGAAAAATTATCAAATCCAAGCGGAATTTGACTTCGCAATTCGGTTGACTCGGTATCCTTGTGTGCCAGCAATAACTTACTCGCTGCCAGAGTTGAAATTACCGCACCACTGGCCGCGATGAATTGACGCCGGGGTAGATTGGGGACCCTGAGTTTTCGATTCGTTCCCATGGCAGTATTCTCCAATTTCCGCTTTAGCTAAATAATAGTCAGTCTGTTTATTCTAGATGGTTTTTGACTAGGAAGCCGCTTGGCCTCGCTCAATCGCTTCCATGATCATTTTTTTTGCTACATCTACCTGCTCGACACTGGTGATTTCTACCCATTTATCCGGTTCAAGATCCTTGTAGTGTTGAAAAAAGTGTTCGATTTGCTGAATGGTGATTTCGGGTAAATCTGAATAGCTTCTAATATTCTCATAACGTCGAGTTAACTTACTGGTCGGGACCGCGATAATTTTCTCATCCGGTCCCGCATCGTCTTTCATCACGAGAACTCCAATTGGCCTGCAACTCATCACTGCTCCGGGGACAATTGCTCTGGTATTACAGACAAGGACGTCAATTGGATCTCCGTCGAGCGAAAGTGTGTGGGGAACAAACCCGTAGTTGCCGGGATAGACCATCGGAGTGTAAAGGAATCGGTCAACAAACATTGTACCCGACGCTTTATCGAGTTCGTATTTGATGGGTTGGCCACCCACGGGTACCTCAACAATTACGTTGATATCCTCAGGTGGATTGGTGCCAATTGGAATAGAGTCAATTCGCATTAATAAGTTTCCGATTTGATAAAGATAGGTTCGTTTAGTAAATTCAAACGATAGAAACGAACTCAGCGGTTTGGAGTTCGATTCTAATCTCTGCTTATTGAGACACCAGAGGTCGTAGGTTTGCCCAGAGCGCACAAAAAAAGGACGACATTTAAGCCGTCCCTTTGTGGTTAATAAGAAAGTCGATTGTTACTTGGCGACTTCTTCTTTATCTTTTAAGATGATGGCGGTAAGCCCGTCTGCGAGTTTCTTAACAGCTTCTTGTACGGTTTCTTCTCCAAGTCGCAGAACCTTAACCGTCTCCCATCCCTTGCCTTCTTTCCCTGTAAGAGTCGAGCGGAACTCTTCGTACATTTCCCCGACCTGTGTGTGCTCTTCTTCATTTAGCCCGGTAATCTTTGGCTTCATCCGCCAATTCAATTGGCATTGGCCTTTATAAACTTGAATTACGCTGCAGTGGTTTCCCGCAGAGGCGTAGAATGTTGCGTAGTCAGACTTACCGCGAGTAACGCTCGTGTAAGTGCAAGTTAGATCGGTGTTTTCAACGATATATTGTTCGAGCTCAACATAGGCGTTGTAAGCCCTCGCGCTTGGACACAGTCTCTCAGTTTCACGATCCCATTGTTCGCGTGTAATTTCTGTCGCAGCCATCGGACACCTTATTTAACTCAACACGTAAATAACCCTTGATCTCCATCATACCGGATATTTGCAGCCAGTTCACTAGAGATTCGAAAAAACAGCGTTACTTTCGGTTCGATAGGCTAAAAAAGGCCAGTCTTGGGTTAAAAATTGACTTGGCGATTGGGAAATTGGGATGAATCGGGCGTAAGAAGATGCGTTGGACCATATTTTGCCAGGAACTCCTTCTTGTTCTTCAATTCCGGTTCCTCTGAGATAAAATAGATCGAACTCATCTACAACAAATGGCTGACAACGAAACCGATTAAGTGACTATGAATTTACGAGCGCACCCAGAACGGATTTTCTTACTCAAGTATCTTTTTATAGGGCTGATCTGCTGCGGATTTGCAGTCTATGCCGCGTACGATGGTTTCCTTGCTTATCCAGCAGAACTGCCACGAGCGGAGGCTTGGGAAAGTCTCCAAACTGAGTTTAAGGCAGAGGAACGAACGAAATTAGTTGCGAAATGGAAAACCATGGCAAAGGAGAACGGATGGAGTGCCAAACAAGTCCGAAAGGATGACAACGTCGCCGCGATTCAAAACAAAATCTACTGGCAATACGCTTTTATTGTAATTGGATTAGCGATTGGACTGCCTTGCGTTATCTGGTATTCAGCGAATCGAAACTCGTGGATTGAGTCGACCGAGAATGGTTTGCGATCTAGTAATGGAATTGAACTATCTTTGGATCAAATCATAAAATTCGACAAAAAGAAGTGGGAAAAGAAGGGAATCGGAATTGTCCATTTCAAAGCTAAAACTGGCCAGGAAGGAACGTTCATCCTCGATGACCTAAAATTCGA
>JAALLA010000150.1:0-2638 GCA_011087765.1 Pirellulaceae bacterium | reverse complement strand
AACCATCGGAATTCACAATTTTGTGTAAATCAAACGAGTCCTTTTATCTGAAAATTGCTTCTACCCACGATGCAATTGTAACGCTGGTTAAGAGGCTTTCCCCGCAACTGCTCTCTCTTCTTGTGCTAACGGCGATTTCGCTCCAACCCTGGGTGGCCCTTGGGCAAAACAACCCAACGTCAATTTCTTTCATTCGTGACGTTCGCCCAATACTTTCGGATAAATGTTTCCAATGCCACGGGCCTGACTCAGAAACCCGCGAAGCAGATCTTCGGTTTGACCGGGAAGAATCTGCGTTTCAAGTGATTAACAAGGCGGTTCCAAACAAAAGTGAATTGCTCGAACGCATATTGCACTTGGATCCCGACGTCTTGATGCCGCCTCCTGAAACGAATAAGCCACTAACGGCAGATGAGATAGAGACACTTACCCGGTGGATCCAACAAGGTGCAAATTGGTCCGAGTTTTGGGCCTATGTTAAACCTCAGCCGCATGCCGCTCGCTTCGCCCAAGGTAACTGGATTGATCAGCTTGTAGCTCTCAACCTGAAACGGGCCGGGCTCTCTGCCGCTCCAACAGCAGACAAAAAGACACTTTTACGTCGAGTGTATTTTGATTTAACAGGTCTTCCTCCAAGCCCTGAAAAGATTCGTTCGTATTTGGAAGATCCAAGGCCCGATGCGTTTGAGCGGATCGTCGATGAATTGCTTGCCTCTCCTCAGTTCGGCGAAAAGATGGCGATCTACTGGCTCGACTTAGTCAGGTATGCAGATACCGTTGGCTATCACGGAGATCAGCCACACAATATTTCACCCTACCGCGATTGGGTCATTAATGCCTTTAATTCCAACCTTCCTTTCGACCAATTTACGCGAGAACAAATTGCGGGCGATCTAATTGAGAACGCCAGTGAATCTCAATTGATTGCTTCTGGCTATAACCGGTTACTACAAACGACTCACGAAGGTGGTTTGCAGCCACGCGAGTATTCAGCAATTTATGCTGCTGATCGTGTCCGAAATGTTTCGCTTGTTTGGATGGGCGCCACCGTTGGCTGCGCCCAATGTCATGACCACAAATACGATCCCTACACCCTTCGCGATTTCTATTCGCTTTCTGCGTTTTTTGCAGACATCGATGATGAAGCCCATTTTAAAGTCGGAACCAACTCGCTGCCGACGAAGCGCCCGCCGGAAATCCTGGTGCTGCCCAAAGCGGATCGCGCTGAACTAGATGCGCTGTTGCCAAGATTAGCCCAGTTAAACCAGGAACTTACGGATCTGAAGAGAGATCTAAAAGAAGCAACAAAAAACGTAGAAATGAAATCCAAGGTAACGTCCAATCAACTGGACGATCCGCCTCAGCCAGAAAATAAGAATAATCGAGAATTGGAAAACCAAATTCTCAGATTAAACGAAAAAATTAAATCCACTGAGAATTTAAAGTCGGAGCTTGTTAAGACGAAATCAAAAATCGAGGAACGCGGTCGTTGGACAATGATTTCAAAATCGCTTAAGAAGCCAAGGGTTACACGTGTTCTCGCTCGTGGCGACTGGATGGACGAAACCGGCGACATTGTTGGGCCTGCAGTTCCCGGTTTCCTTGGTGAAATAAAGACCGATGCCGCTGCGAATCGCATGGATTTGGCTAATTGGTTTACCGACGTGGAGTCGGGCAATGGCGGTCTCACGGCGAGAGTTTTTGCAAATCGATTTTGGTACCTCATGTTAGGAAGCGGCATTTCACGATCGCTTGACGATTTTGGCGGCCAGGGATTTCCACCCAATAACGCCCCACTTCTCGATGCTCTCGCGTTGGAATTTATCAATAGTGGCTGGAACGTGAAACAGTTGATTCGGCAAATCGTTACCAGCAAGACCTACCAGCAATCTTCAATACCCTCGCCTGAAGCGATCAATACCGATCCGTATAATGAATATTTCTCACACCAATCAAGATACCGCCTTCCAGCCGAATTGATTCGCGATAATGCTCTCGCCGTTTCAGGACTTTTAGATTTAGACACGATTGGTGGCCAGAGTATAAAACCAGCTCAACCAGCGAAATATTATCAACACCTCAACTTTCCACAACGCAGGTATCAACAGACTTCCAATGGCGAACAATGGAGAAGAAGCGTTTATATCCATTGGCAGCGGATGTTTCTCCACCCTACATTAAAAGCATTCGACGCGCCATCAAGAGAAGAATGCACCGCCCAACGACCCAGTTCCAACACTCCATCAGCAGCGTTAGTACTGATGAACGATCCTATATTCATTGAAGCTGCAAGGATGCTGGCCGCGCGAACATTAGCATCCAAGCAAAACAAAGGATTCACGGATCGTTTGGAACGGCTTTACCAATTGGCCCTGTCGCGTTCGCCAGATCCAGAAGAGACCAAGCTACTCAATGGCCTCTATCAGTCAAACTTTGACAGCTTCAAAAAGAACCCGGAAACAGCTACGGAGTTTTTGTCGATTGGGCAAGCCAAAGTAACGGCAACCGTTGACGCCGCAACACTTGCGGCTTGGACTTCAATCGCCCGAGCCGTGCTGAATACCAATGAATTCATTACCCGCAATTAACTCGCGCTGTACCTATTGACCTCCATCCGGAATAACGATGTCCTCAATTG
>JAALLA010000008.1:9497-44125 GCA_011087765.1 Pirellulaceae bacterium | reverse complement strand
GGTAAAAATCCCACCAGCTAACAAAGTTCGCCCCGCGCACTACCCGGCCAAAATCAAACCGGTGAAACGGCCGCCGGGGTACCGCCCCCCCGGTTCGCGTCCGATTGGGTACCGACCACCTGGATACCGCCCCCCCCGTCCAGTACATCTCCCTGCTTACGGCCCCGGTTACTGGGGAAGGTACCCGAACTATCGTTACCACTGGAATCGATACAATAACAATTGGTGGGCGTTTGCCACCGCTGGAGCCGTCACGAGTTGGTGGCTCAATGGAATCAATCGACAACCGGTCTACTATGATTACGGCACTAACATCTACTACGAAGGTGATCAGGTTTACTATCAAGGCAATCCTGTAGGCACGCCTGAAGAGTACTCCCAACAAGCACAAACCATTGCTGAAAGTGCGCCGAATGTGGATCCCAACGATGTGGAATGGCTTCCGTTGGGTGTCTTCGCGATCGCTGAAAACGAAGGGTCCGTCGAAAATGCCATCCTTTACCTTCAACTTGCAATCAGCAAAGAAGGGTTAATCGGAGGCACCTTTCAAAACACTCTCACTGAAGACTCGTTCGAAGTTGAAGGCACCGTCGACAAAGAGAGCCAGCGAGCGGCCTGGGGGCCGATCGGAAAACAGTGGCCAATCATGGAAACTGGCCTCTACAATTTGACGGAAAATGAGGCCGGCGCGTTGGTCCATTTCGAAAACGGCCAGACTCAGCAATGGACGATGACGCGGATCGACGATCCAAATTCCACGCAAAACTAACGGACGGCTGCCTCGCCCCAAAATTTGCCTGAAACACGATTAGAAGATTTGAGCTGTCTCTAATCGCGGCTCCCCCTGCGTCCGCTACCCAACTTCAAAATACCTGCATTGATTGAGATAGCGTTCAAAAAACGGGGGTACGATTCGTCTTGACCTAATTTTGCTACGTCGAATAGGCTGATGCTATCTCGCCCCCGTCGTTAGTCGAATTGGGGTTCGATTTAGACAGGCCCGCCAGACAAGGAACAACAACATGAAACGAACAACCCTCTTAGCTCAAGCGATCTGCATCGGTATTTTAATGAGCCAATGTGCCCTCGTATCAGGTCAATACAAGGAAGAGCAAACAGTTAATGAATCAATTGGGGTTCTGAATGAGATCATGTCAATTCCAGCCGAGGGAATCCCTCGAAGCATGTTGCACGATGCGCAGGCGGTTGCCATTTTCCCCGGTGTTGTCAAAGCGAGTTTCGTGGTTGGGGCCCGGCGAGGAAATGGTGTCATCATGATTCGCGACGATAAGGGTGGATGGCATGCCCCCGTCTTCGCAACCCTAACTGGCGGCAACATCGGTTGGCAGGCTGGTGTTCAATCAACCGATGTCGTTTTGGTTTTCAAAACTAGAAAGAGCGTCAGCGGACTATTATCGGGGCGGATCACTCTCGGAGCCGACGCGGGGATTGCCGCCGGCCCAGTTGGAAGACAAGCCACCGCCGCAACTGACTCGCGACTCGGGGCACAGATTTACTCTTACTCCAGAAGCCGTGGCTTATTCCTGGGTGTCTCTTTTGACGGATCGGTTGTTCGAATGGACTCCCTGAGCAACGCCACCTACTACAAATCAGCAACGCCGGGTGGACCGGTTATCATTCCGGCAAGCGCTCAAAAACTCGGTCTCGAGGTGATGAGATATACCGGCAACTCGACCGCCAACAATCCAAACAACAGCCAGGTTCCCACGATAAAAGCCTCCGCTGCGACCCCAACCAAGCCGATCCTGGCTCAACAATACTCCCAAAAAGAGGTTGATCAATTGCGAGACCAGCTCGCAAAAATTGCTCCTGAAATGTACGAAGTGCTTGACCCTAGCTGGCAGCGTTTTCTCGGATTGCCAGCACAAGTCTTCCAAGCAAATGGACACCCGTCGGTAGAATCTTTGATCAAGTGCCGGACAAATTTTGAATATGTTTGCAATGACCCCAAGCTTGTAAAACTCGCACGCTACCCCGAGTTCCAATCGACTTATGGTCTGCTGTGCCATTACATTCACGAACTTTCCAATGTTAAAACTACCTTTGATCTTCCAGCTCCACCGACAAAATAGCCCAACCGCGATCGCGTTGGCCATGACTTCAAAACCGAGTGCAATAACCAAGTGCAGTAAGTCCATTTGCGACGTGCTGCACTTTTTTTGTGAAGGCGTTTCCAAAAATCTTGGAGCCGAATTCCTGCCAATCTAAGAATCGCGCGTCGACCAGATAGTCGAGCAACTCGAATTGCTTAGAAGACTCAATTGCTAAGCAGATGCTTAACGAACATCTGGGCCGCCAAGCTCGAAGTCAACAATTAGCGGGCGATGATCGGAGGCCAGTCCTGCAACTTTTGACTTTGAGGCAAATGCATGTTTGACCTCTAAGTCCCCCCGATAAAATAAATTATCAAGGGCCCGTGCAGGGAAGGCAGCAGGAAAAGTCCGGATCGATTTAGCGGCAACAGAAAAACCTGCGGGTGTCATCAGTTGCTTCCCTAAATTCTCCCAAACATCATTTAAATCTCCCCCTATGACTGCCGGGGTTTCTTTGTGGACGCGATGAACGGTCGGATGCTCCAACAACTTTCGTAACTGCATCTTCCGCTCAAACCCAGCCAATCCCAAATGAACATTTACCAGCAAAAGTGTCCTTTGGTGGCCGCCAATTTTGATTCGACAATGGGCAAGCAACCCTTGCCGGCGTTTCTTTAATGGGATCGTAAGATCGACATCCTCGACGTCCAGCAATGGAAAACGGCTCAAAATTGCGTTTCCGTAATGCCCCTGCTTCAAATGGACATTTCGTTGATAGGCTGAATGCTTCATTTCCAGCGCCTCAGAGAACAGCTCGACCTGAACATCCATTCGAGAACGGGGCACTTGATCGTCAACTTCCTGCAAAAAAATAATATCGGCGGAGTACTGTCTAAGCGTTTCAACGATCCGCTCAGGACGATATCGACGGTCCACACCTCCAATCCCTTTGTGGATATTGTAACTGATGACTCGAATTGATGCTGAATTTGACACAAGGGCTCTACGATAGGACACTGCTGGAAGTTCAAGTAAATTACTAGCTAACCCCGTTGATCTTACCCCTTTCCGGCTTCTGTCGCATCGGTAGCACCACAATTCGAACGCCGCACATTGGATTCGATCTTTGCACATGGGTGTAGAAAACTTCCAAGTCCTGCCTTTACCTGACATCCATCTCAGGGAATAATCCGGGGTACGAAGAACACGTCCTCAGTGGTAGAAGGTCAAGCAAATGCGTTTTTACAAGTTACTAATCGGTCTCGCCCTGTCATTCGCCTACACGGCGACGAGCTTTGGATTCACCGATGTCCGCGATTGGACTGACGCGAGCGGCCACTACACTTTTAAAGCCGAGCTGATCGCCTACGATAGCGAACATGTCGTTCTTCAAAAAGAAAATAAAGACCTCGTCTCACTGGCTATCAAAGATTTATCAGACGCAGACCGCGCCTTTTTAAAATCGAGTGAAGCAGCAGAACGCAAAGGGGGTGAGCCCGATGAACTTAGGACCTGGAAGTTGGACAGCGGCCTGAAGATCAACGGAAAAGTGGTCGAATACGGTGAACGTGACTTGAAGGTAAAACGCTACCTCCGCGGCGAGACCTACGTTAATGATCGAGACATCGAAAACCTTCCTCCCGTTTATCAGGAACTCATTCCTACAATTATGGGACACTTTGCCAAACAAAAATTTGAAAATGTTGACGCCATGAATCAATGGCTTGCAAAACAGCCCAACGGCGAGGTTGACCAAAAGTGTGAAGGAGTCATGCTTGAACTTGAAAACGGCGATCGCTATGGCCTTCCCTTCTTTCTTTTTTCCGCTGCGGATCGCACGACACTGGAACGGGGGTGGCAACGGTACAAATCGGCTGAAGAAAATGAGAAGCAGCAAGCAAAAGAGTCCTTTTACTTACGGGCTCAGGCGCAGGCGAATGCCCAGAACCTGCAGTCGATACGAGAGATATCTGAAATGAACCTCCAATTGCAGGGCTACAACGCAGGGCTGTATGACCTGTGGGAAGTTACGCTGATCCCCGCTCGCGGAAATTACGGCCGTCCCATGAAGGTCGTCGTACCGGGAACGAACAGCCGCCAAGCAACTCAGAACGCCCTTCAACGCTACCCGGGGGCTCGCATTGGTCCAATTGCAAAAGTTCGTGATCGCCGTCGGTAAGCAGAGGATTGAATAGAGGATTGAAAATATCCGGGCAAAAGAGCCCGAGTGCATTAAGGCCATGGGCGGTCTATTTCCCAGGCAAACTGAGAGAAGCTACAGGACTCGATTGCTCAATTGTCCAATCCATGGAATAGAAATCTCTCCGGTTTTAGGGCGGTTTTCATCATGTAAACTGAGTTTTAGATGATTCGCCCAAGTTTTACTGAGCATGCCATTTACCACCATGGGGAATTAGCTAGACTGGGGAGTAGTTCTTGATTAGTCAAACTTCTCCGAAATCGTTGGCAGCGGGAACCTCGAGATCAACTTTTTAAATGACCCAACATTTGCAGGTAGAATCAGATGAAAACCACTGCTTCTTTGATCGCTCTAATGGCGATTTCTTTCAGCACAATCACACTCTTGGCTTCGAACAAAGACTCCGATGACGGATTAGTTTCGGTTCTAAAGAGTCCGCTTACTCAAAGTAAGCTTGCCAATCAGGACGCTGCCATTCCCCCAGCGCCTCAAGAACCCGCCGCCCCAATTCCAGCGGATGCAGTTGAGAGCCCGTCGGTAATTCTTGAGAACGCAATTGCTGTTCCAGTGCCAATGGCAGCCGCCGATGCCTGCTGCCAACCTCGGTGCAGAAAGCGTTGCTGCAAGCCCAAACCAGTTCCAACCTTGTTTCAACTTCAAGACCCCTGCGGTTGCGAGTACGAAGCTTGCGTTAAAGTTCCCGTTTGCTGCGTTGGAGAAGCTCCGATCATCACCTGGAAGGCAGGCGTCCTAGAGCGTCAAGTTGCTAGTCTTTGCTGGCCTTCTTGTGGCTTCGAAGCGAAAGTTATTGTCAATGGTCGTGGCAAAGTTCGCGTTCGTGACTAACATCCGATCATCGTAAAATTTGTGATTAAATAAAAAAGGCTGCCTTTCAGAAGGCAGCCTTTTTTTATTCCATCGTCACTACAATTTCCACTGACACCCGATTGATTCTAATTGGGATACCAATAAACCGGCTCAATCACCGCGGGATAAACTAAAGCGGCTCGTCGCCGGACGCGACGAACAGGAACAACCGGTGCGGGATAAACGCCCATGACCGGCACCGTCGGAACGTAATAAGCCGACATGGTAGGAACAACTCCGTTAATCATTGGCCCCATCGGGACTTGAGGCGCGTAGTAGGCTGGAAAATTGCCCGCAACCTGAGTGTGTCGACCGTGGTCACAGGTTCTACATCCAGGAATTGAATAACCCCATACTGCTGGCGAGGTTCGATAACCCCGTGCCGAGGATTGGGCAGAGCATTCACTCCCATTGAAAGCGGTGAAACTAAACAGAAACGCACTTAGCAAAAATAAAACTTTACTGGATCGCATAAAACAAACACCCCAACCGAGGAAAACAGAAATTGGATTAAGAACAAAAGCAATGCCCGCCGGCAAAGTATAGTTCGACTTCAATGCTCCCGAGACGAGATTTCCTTAAATAATGCGAAACGGGCAACGATCCACACCTCGACTTACTCTTCGTTTAATTCACACAACACCACAGTAATATTATCTCGGCCGCCATTTTCCAACGCTGCGTTCACCAGTCCGTCACAACACTCTCTCAATCCCTCTACTTCTAGAAGACTACAAATTTGTTCTTCCGGAACCATATCGCTGAGCCCATCCGAGCACAGCAATAAACGGTCGCGAGATTTCAGCTCAAGATGAACCACATCAGCTTCTATGTGGTCACGGACAGCATCGATACTATTGACCAACACATTCCCAAATGCTTTCGCATCCTCCGGCAACGCCCCTCGATCAACGAGAGATTGAGCCAGCGTATGGTCACTTGTCACTTGCTTTAATTTACCCCGGCGTCGAATGTAGGCTCGGGAATCTCCCACGTGGGAAATAATCGCATGCGGCGGCAGAAGATATGCGCCGGTCAGAGTGGTACCCATCTGGCTTTTATCAGGATCGAGTTTCGCGTGCCGGTGGAACTCATCTTGAATTCTCGACACATAGGCATCGACTCGTTGCCGCATTTCCTGAGCATTAAAATCTTGAAATTTCATTACCCAACTGGACGCAAGATCCGCCGCGTGCAAAGTCGCTTCTAAAACGAGATGGGATGCAAAATCACCGTGCTTCGCACCTCCGACACCGTCAGCAACAAGCAAACCATAGGCATGCCCGTCGACCAGATTAAGAGTGTCCTCCTGTAGATTCGATAGCAGTACCTCGCAACGGCGCGTCCGACGGATCACTGCATAGTGATCCTCGTTCCGTTGACGGACCTTGCCAACATGCGTCGCTGCGACGATTTCAACGTTAAACCCTGACTCATCTTTCGCAAAAAAATTATCCGCAAAACTAGCGCCGCGTTGTTCTTTGGTTTCATCTTCCATGCCCGCCATAACTCACACCTCATCATCCACAACTTATAAAATACTAAACTTCACCTACCCATCGCGAAGCATGTTTTAAGAGGATATCAGTCGGTTCCAGCCCACACAAGGAATCTTTATTCTTGCAACCTGCCAACCACATATCCAGTCTCAGATACGCGAGGCTCAACAAGGTGGCATTCGAGAATGCGATACAATTCTTCTAAGGCTTTTTCATTTGAGTTAATCTTCGTATGTTTGGAGATTATTAATCGTTCCGATTCAACCTCAGAAATACGCGCACTGGTAACCGGAACCACTTTGTCAGAATCACCGGAACCAACAAGGTAATAACCACAACCAATGATTGAATGGAGCCTTACGGAATCACTATATTTAAGACAGTTCATTTCCTGAAGCAATGGACTTTCTGGACGCAACAAATCAATACTGGTTGGAATTCGTCTTTCAAATTCCTCGGTAAATGCTCCGGGGTTATCTCGCAGCAGCTGATTCCGGATTGCATTCATCGAACTCGGTTCATCCACCAATTTTGTCCCTAACCGCCCAACTGGACGATTAGCCTTTGGCGAACCTGCATGGGGAGTGCCAAGAAAAACAACTCTGGAAACGGTCGGGACCGGCTCAAAATAGAACGCGTCGCGGAGCGCCAACCGTGTTTCTTCGGTCGTGACTAAACAATCCAATGGAATTTTTGAAATGGAATTCCATAACTGATCTCCACTAAATGTGACCTGCAACTTCGCTACCAGTCCACCCATACTGTGGCCGATTAAAACAATTTCTGAAAGCGCGGGATCCTCGCCATGGGGATCCAACTTTTTTGTGATGGCATTTAAATGATCTCGCAAAACTGCGGCGCTCTTCAAAAATGGCTCCCCCGTAGGATATTGAAAACCCCAGATCTGGTATCGAGAATTCAATTCAGGTCGCGCTCTTATTTCATTGGCAGCATTGGACCACGTAAAAGGATCCGACAACAAACCATGCACGAAAACCACTGGAATCTTGCCGGCCTGGTAAGGTTCTACCGTGTACAAGCCGGGCCCCTCATCGGTCGTGCCGGGTTGCAAAAAGCCCTCGAGATAATTTTTATCGCGTTTGGCAATACGATACGCAATTGGCGCCGACAGGTCCCGCGCGATTGCAACTTCGAAGCCGTCGAAATTAATCGAACGTACGCGCAGCGGGTCACTAAACTCAAAAACAAAACCGCAGGACGAAGCTTCCTCTGGGTGAGCACGTCGCAATACCAATGTTGCTGCAAATGCCTGCTGATCTCTTAAGAAACGCTCGCCCTCCAATCGTTTGTTAATTACGACGAGGGGCACTCCAACTCCATTGCAGCGGAAATCATGATTGAGCTTTTTGCTGACTTCGGAAGTCGCAGGGATTACCAAATCGAAATCCTGCGGATCCCATGGAAACCCTTGGAACAAGATGGGAACACAATCTCCACCTGAAGGACTCAGCATGAGCCGGCCAGCTTGCGGTTCAAATAGCCCAAACTCCTGTGCGCTGTCAATGATATTGCGAAGACACTGATTGTAAATTTTGGACGCTCTGCGATTTGCCCCATCGCTCCCGACGGCCTCCGACGCCACTACCGGCCAGATGGTCTGGGCAGCGCAAAAATACTGCGCTAGGCAACCCGCATCCTTGGCACGCTCCAGCTTACAACCGTTATGGTAGAGCATTTCCGCCATCTCTATTTGCGTTACGCCCGACGCCTCCGCATCGCTCTTCGGTTGGCAAAAGGGAACCATACCAACACAATCCACACCTCCGAAACGGCATCCCGACACACACCCAATCACACAGACTAGAACGCAAAGTCCAAAAGGTGCCAATTTGTGCATATCAAATTCCTCGAAAACATCGAGCGATAGAAAACTACCCTCCAATTCGTTTATCGGATTCAATTGACCACCAATTCATTAAGGCGCTAACCTTCGTCAATTCCGCTGCCGGCGTTGCAGACTTACGAGAAATAATAATATTCGCATCGTTTATTGAAGATTTAAGTTGACAAAAAAAGGGAACCGGACAACCGGCTCCCTTCGATTCTCACAATCGACCTCAAATTTCAACCCATCAAATTAAATCGGATTTGAGGCGATGCAAATTATTTAGTGTCGTCACCATCCTGAAGACGTACCAAACCTCGCTCTTCCTGGCGATTATCACCACGATGCACCAGGACCGACAGTACATCCTCCGTCAAATTATAGAGGCCAGCTTCGATCAGGATGCCTTCTTTACCTACCAGTTTGAACACAACGCGTTGCGTTTGCTTATCAACGCTTCCTTTGACTTGCACAACTTCATCCGTCAAACCCACCGACAGGTTCCCACGAATCATTCCATCTTTGTTCAGTGCTAATTGCAAGGTTAAATCTGATTTCGTTTGCCCCGGGGTGACCACTGCAAAAACGCCCAAAGGCATCCAGTCATCACCATTCTCTTGTTCTGAATAGTCGTCAGCAATCTCTTCCGCTTGACTGTAGTACTCCTCCTCTGTCGCAATCGGATCTTCACCGATATAGACATTGCCGTTCTCGACATAGATCCCATTATCTCCATATTGATAAGACACAGGTGCTTCGTTGCAACCACAATACCCTGAGGCATAACCATAAGACGGCGCCAACCACCACGCTGCAGTAGCGATCCCCGCCGCATACCACGCACCGGGATAACGGGCATACCAACGCGGGTTGTAGTAGGAGTGATATCCTCCAAAAGCCGTTCGCACTGCCACTGCTGGGCCGTAGCTCGTTGCAATGCCGTTATATCCAGCAGCATACCCTCCGGTTGCATAAACATTTCCACCTGGGCCTGTCACATACCGCGAGGCTCCTACCTGTCCATAAGTGTTATATCCATCGGTGGCTCGCGATCCGCCTACCCTTACGCCACGAGCATTTCCATAAGCATCCTGGACACCCGCCGACGCGCCGCGTTGGACCACCGTATTTGTACCGTCGGTCGCCATTCTTCCCCCACGAGCCACATACCCTCCTGAACCATCGACATTAGCTTGCCCGCGAGCCGACCCGGCCCCGGCAACTGTCGTATCTCCATCAGTCCCGATGTAGCCACCGGCAACACCCCCACGCACATTACCTTGAGCATCTCGAGCACCACCAACAGCAGTTCTTGAACCGACAGTCGTTTCGCCATCAGTCGCAACGCGTGCCCCTCCCCTCACACCGGCAGCGGAACCATCCGTATTCTTTCCGCCGGCGTAGCCACTACGGCCGGCAACCGAGTTAGTCCCGTCTGAGGCTGCCCCCGCAGAACCACCGACAACGCGCTTATTGCCTTGGGAATCCGTCACGACAATTCCACCAGCAGCGCCGCCATAATCGACTCCACCACTGGTCGTTCCGCTTCCGCTACCCTTATACGAATCAATCGTATAATTATCACCTTGGTAGGATTTTCCATTGTAATCGTTGGGGGTAGTATTCCCCCCACTTCGTTGACGATCCCTGGAATTACCAGGCATGTTCAAAAAGTCATCCAACTGATTCTGCGAAGGTCGTTCGAATTGCTTGTTTAATCGACCCGAGCCTTCGTTATTAAAATTCCCACCGGGCCTCGCTTGATTGGAAGAACGTGGTTCACTTCGCCGATTCGCCAGATTGGAACCACTCGATGAAAAATTATTCGGCATAGAAAATGAACGCGAATTACTACTCGGTTGGCGGCTATTGGAATTACCAAAAGACGAACCGCCAAAAGACTGGTTGCCGCCTCGATTGAATTCTGAACTTCGCGATGACCTATTCACCCCACCGGAGGAGGGTGTTCGTGAACCCCCAGATGAAAAACTCCGGCCACCACCACGGCGCTGCGCGTGGGCATCCACAGTAAATGTGAACCCAACAAGCAAAATAACAACTGCCAAACTAAAAAACTTCATTTTTCTATTTCCAAAAAAAATGTCTAACATTGCTTTATTTATCACTAACTAAACTGTGCTTTACTTCCGAGTCACGATTACCGGCTGAGTATCGGGTAATGCGACGCCATTGAGTTTACGATCAGTGGAAGAAAACTCCAGTCTCGAGTCATCAAGAATCCTGTAAATGTTTTTGGCTGAAGCAATCCCACCATCGGCCAACTGCAACTCCATCTCAACAGCCCATTTATTTCCTTCAACTTGCCTCCAAAACCCTGTTCCAAAA
Organism: Pirellulaceae bacterium; assembly: GCA_011087765.1. GTDB lineage: Bacteria > Planctomycetota > Planctomycetia > Pirellulales > Pirellulaceae > Mariniblastus. Next base: position 33,313 of record JAALLA010000008.1, on the reverse strand, counting down.
CCACCCTTAGAGTCAAAAATCCAAGAACGAATTTTTCCACGTTTTGCATCCCACAGAATCACTTGAGTCGCTTGTTCCCGAAGACCATTATCGTCAAACATTTGAAATGATCGTCGAATGGAATGATCTCCCAACGTCCATCTCGCATTTGTTTCTACACGAAGCCCTCCATCCACCTCGTCTCGCCAATCGCCAATTAGCCAACTCAAAGATTTCAATTGAGAAGTCATTTGAGCAGCGACCGGTACTTGAGTCGCCCGCACGGAATCAATTTTCCAACCTTGGTCCATTTTCACATGAACGACCGCGTAAGGTGTTTGTTGTTCGCCCTCTGAAGACTTAACAATGGCCACGCCTTCTTCGACAGCAACATTTGGGGTAATTAAGCGAATCGAAACCTCTTTTAATGAAGTCGTTGTCCCACTGGGTTCTTCGTCAAAGGACTCTCTTATTGCAAACGCAATTTTTTCACGACCGCTAATGCGTTCCCCGTTCTTCAGAGTCCATTCTCCCCGACGACTCCAATAGCTTGCAGCACGCTCAGAATCGCGTTGATTGATCGCATCCAGGTAACCGGCGATGGCGTCTTCGATTGCCAAATATTCAAATTGAACCCGCCCTGAACCAAGTGGTGACTCTCCTTGGGCAGACGGTTTTTCAATGACCGTTCCCTGAGGAGAAGGCCTAGCATCTTGACATGTCCCAATCGAAACCAGAGACGAAGCCAAGACCAAGGTAATCAAACAGTAGAAGCGAATCATTGATGTAAGTCCAAATCTGAAAAATCGAGTGAGCTCTTGACTCACTGAACTATTATTCCGGTCTTGTCAGTTTGAGCGTATTACACAAACCCAAAAGTTGAGCGGACGTTGCAAACGTTCTCGTTAGGATTATAAGACAGCAGAATTCGAAGTCGATGACTATTTCTTCTGGAGCAAGAGATTTAACTCGCCCCGTCAGAATTTGATGACTGTTCCGATGATCCGGCTAGATGTTCGACAGCCGACTAGTAGGCCATGTATCGTCCTGACTTTGACCTGTTTGAACGATTCATTTTCCCTCTTTTTTGATCCGCTTAAATACAATTTTTGATGCACCAATTTTATAGCAAGCTTTTCCCGCCTAACCGCTCCTGCTAGATTAAGAAGGCGTAGCATTACTCAAGCAACAACTACCGCCTTCGATTGTCCCCATGACCGACGAGACCGACATTTTTCCACCGCGCATTCTGATTGTCGACGATCAGCAGTCAATGTGTGAAATGCTATTTGACACTCTTACCCCGAGCGGTTTTGAAGTCCAATGGAAAACAAAGGCGGTCTTGGCAATCGAACTTTTACGAGAGAAAGTGTTTGATGTTGTACTGACCGATTTAAAAATGCCCGACATGAGTGGAATCGAATTTTGCCAGGAGGTTAATCGAAATCACCCTGGGTTACCCGTAGTGGTAATGACGGCTTTTGGGAGTCTTGAAGCAGCCGTATCTGCCATCCGAGCAGGCGCATTCGACTTTGTTACTAAGCCGTTAGACATGGACCTCTTAGAAATTGCGATAGAACGAGCGATCAAGCAATCTCGATTACAGCGAGAGGTTCGTCAATTAAAAAACTCGCTCGACATTGATGTCTCTTTTGGAAAACTAATTGGCAAAAGCCCGGCGATGAAAGTTCTTTACAAGCAACTGTCCCAGGTCGCTGCGGTCGACACGACCGTTTTGATAACCGGCGAAAGTGGTTCCGGCAAAGAACTTGCAGCCCATTCGATCCACCAATATAGTCAACGCAGAGACCACCCCTTTGTCGCCATCAACTGTGCCGCACTCCCTGAATCCCTAATGGAAAGTGAACTATTCGGCCACGTAGCAGGTGCGTTTACCGGAGCTGACCAGAATCACGATGGGTTATTAGTACGTGCCAACGGTGGTACTTTATTTCTCGACGAAATCGGTGAAATGTCACCTGCGCTGCAACCGAAACTACTTCGGGCACTCGAAGCGAATTGTGTCCGTCCCGTGGGAGGAAGCGAAGAAATTCAATTCGACGCCCGCCTCGTCGCTGCGACCAATCGCGATCTTGAAACTGCCGTCGAGGCGGGTACTTTTCGTGAGGACTTATTTTACCGGATTAATGTCGTACCCATCCACCTGCCACCACTTCGCCAGAGAAGTAGCGACATCCTCATACTGGCTCAGTTCTTTGTAAAAATGTTCAGTGAAAAATCAAAAGCTGAAATGAAAGAAATCACTGAAAGCGTGGCTCAACGACTCCTCGATTACCAGTGGCCAGGAAACGTCCGCGAACTCAGGAATGCCATGGAAAGAGCAGTCACCCTTTCAGAAGGAACCAAACTGCGTATCGAAGACTTACCAGATTCCATTCGGAATTACCAATCCAGAACAATGGTAATTGCCAGTGACAAACCGGAAGAACTCCGGTCGCTCGAAGAAGTCGAGAAACGGTACATTCTACACGTACTTGACACTGTTGATGGCAATCGAACCGTCGCCTCAAAAATCCTTGGACTTGACCGAAAGACTCTCTACCGCAAACTGATTCGCTATGAGCAAACAGATTCCCAATAGCTAATCAAATTTCACGTGGCAGACCGGGAAGGAAAATCCGAAACTCTGAACCTTCCCCCAATTCACTGCTAACTTCAATTTGCCCTCCCTGCTCCTGAATCATGTTGTACGCAAGCGACAACCCAAGTCCGGTGCCGTCACCAACATCTTTTGTTGTGAAAAAGGGTTCAAAAATACTCTCGAGGTTTTCTTTCGGGATTCCAATTCCCTCATCCCGCACACGGATTTCCCATTCAAATGAAGCACAACGGTCTTCATTACCTGTCTCAGGCAGAACCCGATTCAGTGACAAATATAAGGTCCCCCCCGACTCCATTGCCTGAATTCCATTGACCAATATATTGGTCAACACTTGACGAATTTGTCCACCGTCCAAACAGGCGAGCGCACGGGTTCCCGCCAGCGCTGACTCAATCGCAACTCCTTTTCGCTCGGCAACGGTCGTCAGTAATTCAGTCACTTGAATCAGGATTTCATTTAAATCGACCTCAGTCTTTTCACTGGGCAATTGCCTGGAAAAATCTAGTACTTGCCGAATCATATCTGTAATTCGATCCGTTTCCGACTGAATTGTTTCAGCGTTTTGCTTTACTTTCTCAGCTGACAAATCCCCTTTCGCAATTAACGCTGCTCTACCGGATACAACACTCAGCGGTGTCCCAATTTCGTGGGCAATACTAGCCGCCATTCGCCCTACGGTTTTCAATCGGTCAGCATGCCGAAGCTGCTGGGTAATCAATAACTTATCGCGGGTCTCGCGTTCGATTGCCGATTTTTGAGCATCCAAACGCGCTGACATTTCATTGATAGATCGACCGAGTTGCGTCAATTCATCCTTACCACTTAACTCAACGCGAAAGCGATAGTCGCCCTCGCCAATTCGCTTTGTCGCCGCGGTCAATTTATTTAGCGGATTGGCCACTAATCTCACTCCAGCAAACCACACAACCAAAATCGAAACGATGGATAAGAACCCAACAACAATCAAAGACTCAATGAGCTTGTCCATCGTTTCTCGATCATAATCATCAAGCGACCTTGTAAATTCGAGGCCGCCGGCCCGTGGCACTCCAAGATCGACAGGATAATAGGTATGGAGCAAATGCCCCCCGTCGCCAACCGTTGAAACAAACGAAGTCATCGCCTGACGGGTTACTATGGTGGAAAAATCAGCTGTTGTTGAAGGGCGTGTCGTCGCTGTGACCGATTCCTCAAACCAAACCCATCTTGCGACCGGCGGCTTTCCTTCCGTTCTCAAAGCTGACCGCATTGCCTCAACCCCTCCCGATTGCCAGGCATCCAGAATTGAGCTTTCCATTTGTGAAGCCATTTTTTGGGCGTAAGCTTCGTGATCTCTTTTGATTTTTGATATCGCAATCTGTGCAGCAAAATAATTTGATGCCGCAAGTACAGCGATCACCGCAATCACCGAAACAAGCGAAAGTTTTGCAGCCAGTTTCATTTCAAAAATCTCGCGTTGTAAACAATTGCTGAGTTAAACATCACCCTCTGATTATAAACCAAAACAACGGTTTGTTTATGAGGAGCAGACCGGGGCAAGCTTGGACACTGCGGCATTTTGCCCCAACCAGACGTTGATAATTTCCTTTTCCCGATATTTTCGTTTCCACGAAAGCCGTCGATTTAACGAAGGAACGACAGATTTCAAAAACTATAACTCACCAAACTACTTTTGGCACAAAGAATGCATTACAGGTCATGTCGCTAAAGAAATTCTAAAAGGCTCGGAGTCAATGATTGAAACAAATCAGATGGCTTCGCCTTCAGCAATTCACAAGGGGAAATTTGCAATTCCCCCGACAGCAGTTGTCATTCGATTTTCAAATACGAAGCGGTGTGGAGGTTTGTAATTCAGCAAACCTACAAAATTCATTTAGGGAGAAAAACATGAAAATAGCCAGAAGCACACGAGCCGGTTGCATTGCATGCATGGTAACCGCATTCTTGCTTAGCACGGTAGCGATCGGGCATGCATCGACAGTTCTGGATACGGGAGCTACAAAAAACAGGCTCACTCCATCCGCACCGTTTACTGCGCCACCGCTTAAAACGCTTACCGATAGCGAAGCGGAAACTGCAATCCAATCCGCAAAACATCTTTCCAAAGCATTTCGGCATATTTCAAATCAACTTCTTCCTTCCGTCGTCGCCATTGAAAATAGACTGGACAACTCGCAGCGCCCACAGCAAACAGTCAATGGGATGCCCCCGAGAGGCGGCGTTGGCTCCGGGGTTATCATTGACCCAAGCGGCTGGATCATGACCAATAATCACGTCGTTGCCGGAGCGGGAGCGATTATCGTTCGTCTACACGATGGCCGTGAATTCATGGCAGAGCAGGTAATGACCGACCCCAAGACCGATATCGCAATCGTTCGAATTCCCAATGCACAAAATTTAAATGCTGCCAAAATAGGTAATAGTAACGGAGCCTACGTTGGTGATTGGGTTTTAGCCTTGGGACAACCCTTTGGGCTCGAGAGCACAGTCACCGCTGGGATAATCAGCGCGAAGGGCAGGGGGATCGGTTTATCAGATAGTGAAAATCACATCCAAACAGATGCGGCCATCAATCCTGGAAACAGTGGTGGCCCGATGGTCAATCTGGATGGCGAAGTGATTGGCATTAACACCGCTATTTCTTCAAGTAGTGGCGGGAGTGATGGCGTTGGGTTTGCGGTTCCGATTAACTTAGCCAATTGGGTTGCCAACCAATTAATTGACCACGGAAGTGTCCAACGAGCCTTCTTAGGAGTTGGAATTCAACCAATCACCCAAAAGTTGGCCGACTATTTTAAAGTCCCTCCAAAACAAGGGCTTTTGGTAACACATGTCCTTCCAGAATCACCGGCTGCCGACGCCGGTGTTCGCACCGGTGACATCCTATTGAAATTTGCCGGAGCGCGGGTTTCTGCACCGAATGAATTTCAGACGTTTGTAGAAAGAGCCAACGTCGGACAAACCTATAAACTGACGATTAATCGAAATGGTACGTTTCAAGACCTCAACTGTGTTCCACAGCCGCAACCCAACCGCCGCGGTGAAGACGTTGGGAAGCGAATGAATACAAGTCAGTCCAAGCGAACGTCTTCGGGCCGACTGGGAATCCGAGTTGGAGATTTCGATTCAACCGTCGCTCAAAAAATGGGAATTGATGCCACAGCAGGAGTTTTGATTTTAGCCATTCAACCAGGTGGACAAGCGCAACGCGCAGGCTTGGTGCCCGGGATGATCCTGGCTGAAGTCAATCACAACAAGATTGAATCATTGAGTCAATTCAACCAATTGATGGGCGAGCTAAATTTGGACGAAAGTTTGCTTTTCCTAACCAAAAGTGAAACGGGCTCACGATTCGTTGTGATTGAAAACTAGTCGTTTAGATTCCATCCTTCTGGCTCCCAAATTTGGGGGCCTTTTTTTATCAAGTCCAAACACCCAACTTTGGTCCTCGGTTTTACAACCTCAAACCAACGCTCTGGATGACCGATTTTAAACCTCCAACCACTGGTGGCCACAACATTTCCTCAATCAAACTCAAAACCATGCGTTCATATATAGATTGCTGACTTTAAACAAGGCACCGATTCAGATACACTCAGTAATTCAGCGACATCTAATTTTTTTCAATCTATTTTTCGAATTAGATACTCCAGCACTCAGCCAATTAACCATGTTCCGGAATAACTGGAACAACCTTCTGAAAGCCATCCCATGAAATTCACTCAGTTCATTACCGGCCTCCTTTTGATCAGCTCGATCACAGGGATAATGCTTGCCTCTTCGATTCTGAATGCCGAGGAAATTCGCGTTCCAATGACAGTCGATGACGCTGAAATTCGTGAATGTGCCAAAACTTTTGCCAATGCATTTAACTCGGGTGATGCCAAAGCGATTGCGGCACAATGGACCAAGGACGGCGACTACACCAACGAAGCTGGAATCGAATTCAATGGGCGCGAAGCCATTGAGAAAGAATACGCAACTTTCTTCAAGCAATACCCCGGCGTTAAAATCAAGATTGATATCGAAGAAATCAAAATGCTATCGGACACCAGCGCGATCGAAGAAGGCACCGCGACGCTTGGCGAATTCGCCCCAGTCGAATGTCACTACGTTTTGATCCACGTAAAGAAAAATGGCAAATGGCTGATCGCCTCTGCACGTGATATGCGCATCGAGGCGAAATCAAATTTCGAGCGTTTTAGCGAACTTGAAAAGCTAATTGGTACCTGGAGCTACGAAACCAGTGGCGGAAAAATTGAAACGACCTACCGCTGGATTGCCAACAAAAAATTTATCGAGAGAGACTTTTCAGTTTCCATCGAAGGAAAAACCACACTGTCGGGTACTCAAATCATTGGCTGGGAGCCGTCTAGCAAGCAAATCACATCGTGGTTATTTGATTCTACCGGTGGGAATGGAGTTGCGATCTGGTCTCCCACCGAAAAGGGATGGATGATGCAATCCAGTGGTGTCACGAGTGACGGCACCGTAACGGCTGCGACCAATTATTGGAATTTCTCCGATGACGATACGCTAACATGGAAGTCTACCAACCGCATCATGGGAAATGAGCCACTCGCAGAAACCGCTGAATTAACCCTCAAACGATCCAAGTAACTCCCCTCGCAGCCTACATCATATCAATAGAACACTATCCACTGACTGGAATTAAAATGATCATACGTTTCTTAACTCTGACAGCTACACTGATTGCTTTTGCATTGCTACAGCACAACGAATGCGCCGCACACGGTTTTGGCGGGTACCATCATGCAGCTGTTCGAGCCGCCGCCGTTAATCGAGCTGCAGCAGTAAATCGCGGTATCAATATCGGCGTCAATGCTGCTCCGTACCGGCGTTATGCTTACCCACGCTACCCGGTCCCGGTTCCCGTGGCTCCCTACTACCCGGGCTACAACCCCAGCGTTCCCTTTCCCGATATGCCCGGCCCAGGGCCAGCCAACTTGGATAAACTTATCGGTAAACCAGCGGCTCCGAATAACTCACGAGCCAGTTCGCTCGATTCGTTAGACGCCGCATTGAAGCAAATGAGCTTACCCTCTGACGCCGGACTTCCCGCGACCCCAACTAAGTAAGCTCAAGATTCTCTAAGACATTTCCACTCGAGGCCTCAAAATGAGGTCTCGTTTTTTATGCGCGCGGTTTGAATCAGGTTCGATCAAAACATCACTTAGGACTGGTCGGTCAAATGATCTATTAATTCTTCCGAAGGACTTCCAATCCTTCGGAGAGAACATCAACCATCGAGTCAATTTCAGACTCACTCAACACAGTCGAGAGTGCCGCAGAGCAGGTGTTGATCATCATGAAACCTCGCTCATACAGAAAATTAACGAGGAATTCAATTTGCTTATTTTCCGATGGATCGGAATACGTCTCCCTATATCCCGTGGGAGCTTTGGATTTCAAGTGAACACGGAACATCGAACCAGCGCCGGTCACGCAGGCGTTGGCTCCGACGGACTCAATCGCTTGGGCGATTTTCATCCGCGCATAATCTCCCAACTGATTGAGCCGATCCACTGCTTGGCGATCAAATAACTCCATGGCTACCCGTCCCGCTGTCATCGTCATCGGATTCGCTGAAAACGTCCCCGAAAATGGAAATGGCAAACGGTCTCGCGTAGGGTCAAGTACAGACATGAATTCATCCTTGCCAGCTAAACCGCCTACAGGAAAACCACCACCAATAATTTTACCCAGAGCCGTCAAATCCGGTTCGACATCATACCAATCCTGAGCACCACCCCACCCCATTCGAAAGGTAATCACTTCATCCAGCAAAAAGATGCAATCATGATCTTGAGTCCATTTCCGAATCGCTTGCATGTACTCTTGGCTTGCCGGAATTAAACCAACCCGATGGGGCAAAGGATCAATCAAAACGCAAGCCAATTCGTTTGCGTGACGGTCTAATAATTCCAGCGTTTGGTTGATGTCATTAAATGGAAAGACAATAACGTCATCCAGTGCTGCCTGAGGAGTCCCTTCAACGACCGGAACACTCTGCGGAGAGTCTACGTTACCCCAATTTGCTGGGTTTGATTTTTGACTAACCTCCGCGTAGTCGTAAGTTCCATGATAAGCTCCTTCCGATTTGGCAATTTTAGGGCGCCCGGTGATCGCCCTGGCAGCTTTGATTCCCGCCATCACAGCTTCCGTTCCCGAATTCATAAATCGGATTTTTTCAAAACCCTCGTTGCGACTGCAGATGTGTTGCGCAAATCGAAGCTCAGCTTCGGTCGCCATTGTAAAGGCAGTTCCCTGTTGGAGCTGATGAGTGACTGCGTCAACGATTACGGGATGGGCATGACCGTGAATTAAAGATGCCATATTGTTGGCAAAATCAATGCGAGTTACACCATCAAGATCTGTAACTCTACATCCCTTACCAAAGTCAACGTAGTCTGGATTAGGCTTGCGAAAAATGGTATTCCGACTGATTCCGCCGGGAAGTACCTGAAGAGCTTCTGCGTACAGTGACTGACTTTTTGTTTGCGGTCTCATTTTTCTAATCAATCGAAAAACAACTAAAATTAAAGGTTACCCAACTCACTTCTAATAAACCGGTTTACCCGTGCCGCTTGCAAACAATCCTGCTTCGTCAAAGATGATTCGGTCTTCGTAGTCATTAAACCAAATCGCTTCAGAATTTCGCCCAACAATTGCTATTTTTCCGCGGTACTTTGCGTCGGCCGCACCTCGATAAAGTTTGAAAATCAAGACACCGTTTTCCCCATGCGGAACATCCATAGGCTCGTCCGTTACCGCACAGACTTCCGTCTTGCCTTTATAATGAGTGATCGATAGCTTCGCATGCGCCTCGATCCCCGAAAGACCTTTTTGCGATTCATTAAGGATCCTCCAAGCTTCTTCGATCGTTAAATTAAAAGCGCGATGGCCGACAATATCTCGCCCGCAATAAAATCTTGAATTCTCAATCCCGTTACGTTTTAACTCACGCTGTAAGATGCGCAATGCATCGGGATCATCGTTGATTCCTTTAATAATGGGCGACTGATTATCAACATTCACCCAGTTGCGACTCTTGAGTCGTTTTACAGAACGTCGCGTGTTGTCCAACCAAACCAAGCCACCGCCAGGGTCGGAAAAATAACCGCCTTCCGAGTCTTTCTTTAAGAACTCATCGGGATGATTAAAATGGACCACAAACCGGAGATTGACGCCGGGGTAGGCTTCATGAAACCCATCCAACATCTTAAAAAACGAATCATCGAATCGATCTGGAAAAAAGGCCAACTCCTTTGTCCCAAGGCGAATATTCTCAATCCCGGCCTCAGCCAAAGATGCCCACCAATTGCCGATGATCTTATTGCTAAGAACCATTGGATCTCCGCCAGACATCAAAATCTCTCGAAGTTTTTCGCGACCCGTCTCTGGATGTTTGCCTCCGTTTGATTCAACTTCTTGATTATGGTTAACGATGTAGCTACAGATTTCATCAACTTTTGCCAAACCTTTCGGCGCCATCGCTCCATCGGGCCGCGACACCTCCTTCTTCGCAATAAGCTCCTCACGATAGCAAAACCGACAATGTGCTGAGCAAGTCGAGGCGACATAAATTAGACCGATCTCATATTTATGCAACAAACCCTCCACTGGGCTGTAATCCATTTGCTTTCCGGGATCTTGCGACCCCGCAAGGTCAAAAGTCTCAGCAGGGCTCGCTTTGATTAACTGTTGAATCGCAGCGCTATTCTTGGCCTGCTCGAAGTAATGCCGGGTAATTTTCACGGGCATTCGAGACTCAATATCTCTCTCTGTCCCTTTGATTTCTACCAGAGCGGCCAACTCATCTTCGCTGTAGAAACCTTGCATCTCCGCAGCAACAGATTTGTCGATAAACTTTTTCAAGCCCGCGGTAATCTGGCGATCGTATTTTGCTTTTTCGATCGAACTAACAAAAGTCTGAGCTTTTTCTGAAGCCGTAAAATTAGAGATCGTTGACATGACAGGATTCCATCGAAATGAGAATTCGAATCTAAGGTTGTAAAAGGAAGGGTTCGCACACCAACTCCCTGTTCCGTCATGTTAGCCATCGGCTCGCGACAATCAACCCGAACCTCACCAACAGCCGGTTCAAAAAAATTCTAAATCGCAAATTTTGAAGTCGTTCACAAAATCGCTCAAAACAGCACATGTTTTTCGGGGTTTTGTAGAACAAGGGCGATTAATAAACCCCAACCATTAACGCGAGTAATCCAGATAGTAGACGCTCTGGGAGAGAAACCGCGGTTTAGAGAAAGTTCCAAAATTGAAACCGCCTGATCCCCGGCGAAGACTAAAACTCTTTGACCAAAATCAGTGCCCGCAAACGAAAGCAGTAAATCCGGGAAGACGACCTCTTACCCCGCCATATTGAACAGAACGACGGCCGTAATAACGGCCAGAGCACCCGCCAAAATTGCCATTGAGATTTTCACCCAACTGTAGGGACGTTCCCCTTGAATCTCGCCGGTCACCGCGTTTACAAAAATACGATACGGTTTATTTTTAAACCGATACGTCATCAAGTAAACCGGCAACAATAAATGCTTGTAGGTAATCGCATCATACCTTGATTTGACTGAATGAACGCGTTGTTTATCCCCTCCGATGCGGCCTCGAACATCAGATAAAATTTCCGCATCTATTCGCTGTTTTCCCTTTTCAAATCCTCCATCTAACTCAACATCATAGGTTCGCGCTAAATATCCAGCCAGATACTGCTGAGTAAAGGGCACGCATTCCGTCAGCGGCCAAGGTTCCAGGGCAATGATGTAGTTCTCGGGAAAACCTTGACTGGCAACAACCAAAACATCATCAAAGAAACGTTGGAAATTCCCCGATGCAGGATACCAACGCGTACGAGTTTCAGTTCGCTTATTCTTCCCCGTTCCCGTACGGACCGTATAGTTTTCTCCACGCTCACCCGAATAGGCATTGAAGGTGAGCGTGTCAAATGTCCAATACGGAAGGTACACTCCATTAAACTTACCTTGCGCACCTCGCTTTTTGAATTCTCCTGGCGCAAACCACCTCGAATTCACCCACTCTTTTAATCTTCCCTGCACCGTATTCCGCTCTACCAAAAACGGCAACACGCCATCCACCGGAACACGTTTAGTTGCAGTGTGTACGTTTTCGCGCTGGATAGGTGAACCGCAGTACGGACAATCGGTACTGGTCAAGGTTCCGGTAAAAACAACGACGCCATTGCAAGATTCGCAACTGACTTCACTGCAGTCACTGGTTCCCTCGGTTTCATTTTCCTTTGCTTCCTCATCAAGCTTACGAAACTCAACAATTCGATCGAGCATGGCGTGGAAGTCTTGCTCCGCCACTTCGGCGCCTTCGACAAGTTCAACGTCTTTTTCAAACCCGCAAAAAGGGCATTTCAGTTTTTGCTCACCGATATTGAATTCGAAATCCGCACCGCAGCTTTCGCAGGGGAAAATCCGTCCCTTACCTTCATCCGTTGTCGCGCCAACGACATCGCTACGCCCAAGGATTTCCTCGACCTCAGATTTCGGAGATTCCATATCGCATCCGCTCGACTTAACTGGCCCCACAACGAGCTCTTAAGAATTCAATCGTTACCCACTGAAAAGCATTTTCACCGTAACCCATTCGTTTCAACGACAATTCGTTTCAACAAATTTCTTAAGCAATAACACTCTTCCTTACCAGTCAATTAACTAGGAGGCGGGGGAGGCGGAACGGCGCCAAAGTGACCGGACAGTTGAGGGACTTGCCCCGCAGCCATCCACTTCCCAAGCGACGGTGACCAAACGTTGGTTGACGCCAGAACGCCTCCACTCTGTATCATCTGCATTAATTGGGCATCATTGTAGGGCCCTTGCGACTGGCCATCGACCGCAATGTGCCATGTCGCCTGCGGCGGCATCGGAGGAGCAGACATTCCCGGTGACTGAACCATTTGGTTAGCCATCGCAAACCCCATTCCCAACCCCATTCCATCGGCTGCACCACCGCCAGCTGGATTATCAGCGGCAGCCATCATGGCATTGCCCATCTGGAATTGCTGGAATCGGTTCATGTCACCAATTACACCCATGCTACTGCGCGTATCGATTGCTTTTTCAACTTCCTCAGGCAGCGAAATATTGACAATGTTTAGCTGCGGGATATCAAGCCCATACTCATCGTCAACTCGTTCGAGTACTGCTTTTCGGAGCTGCTCCGAGAAATCTCCGTAACGACTTGCCAAATCGAGGGCCGCGACTTTTGATTCACCTAGCAAATCTGCTAAAGCGGTGATCAAAATTGACCGCATTAATTCACTAATTTCGTCAGCTTCAAAGGACGAATCCGTCCCAATCAATTCCTTTAACAGCGCCTTGGGATCCTGCGCTCGCAACGAATACGTTCCAAATGCACGCAATCGAATTGGACCAAAATCCGGATCACGGAACATAATTGGATTGGGAGTCCCCCATTTCAAATCAGTGATCTGACGTGTACTTACGAAGTAGACTTCTGAGCGAAAGGGACTATTGAAACCGTGCTTCCAACCCATGATCGTGCTGAGAATTGGAATGTTGTCCGTTGTTAATTTATAGTTTCCGGGCTCGAACATGTCAGCAATTTCGCCTCGATGCACAAGGACTGCCATCTGGCCGGGGCGAACAATAAGCTCGGCACCATTCTTGATTTCATTTTGATACCGGGGGAAACGCCAAGCAATTGTGTGCCGCGAGTCGTCAATCCATTCAATAATGTCGACGAGTTCATTTCGCAGCTTGTCAAACAAGCCCATTTACTGACTCCTGGAAGAAGAGATTCAAAAGCAAGTCGCAGGCAGATTGCCGCGATGGCTCAAGTATAGCACTGCGGTTTAACCCGTCAAATACCGTGACGGCTGCCGTCGACTAGGTAACCGGCGATAATTCACTTCCAGAAACACACGATTGTAATAACCTCAGCTTCCTCAACGCGGCAGCTATACATGTTTGGGATTTACTCCGATCCTCGACTAAAGGCCACACCCCCGTTCAGCTGCTACAGAAGACTACAGAAACTGCTAAACCCGAACCCACCGAAACAAAACCGACATTCCCTGCCCGCCGCCGACGCATAATGTCACAATCCCCAGCGCGCCCAACTCGCCACGCTGTTTCAAGCGATCATGAAGTGTCATTACCAACCTCAACCCACTCGCTCCCAGCGGGTGCCCCAGCGCCAACGCCCCTCCCCAGGCATTGACCCGTTCCAGAGGGATTTCGAGATCCGCAGCGGAAGCCAAGACCTGGATCGCAAAGGCTTCGTTAATTTCAAACGCCGAAACTTCTTTCGCGGTAATCCGATTCCGCTCAAATATTTTTCGCGTCGCCGGCACTGGTCCCAGTCCCATTAATTCGGGTGACACATGGCCGTATTGAACATCGACGACCTCCAAACCAGCCGAAATCCCCAGCGATCTTGCACACGCTTCCTCTACTACCCACCCACTGGTCGCTCCATCGGTAAGCGGAGAAGCGGTCGCCGCAGTTACAGTGCCAGTCTCTGTAAATGCAGGGGGCAAACTCGCAATTTTCTCACGATTGACTGGGTATCTCACGAATTCATCGCAAGTAATTAAATAGGGATGCAATTGTTCCGAGTAAAATTCACTTTGATGTGCTTGGTGCGCAAGGGTATGACTTCGTTCCGCAAAATCTTCTTGCGCCTCTCGGTCAAACTGAGGATATTTCACAGCCACGCGCTCCGCCGTTTGACCGTTCGAAATATAGGCGTGCTGATTGACCGTTTTGATACGATCGGATTCCGAAAAATTCGCTCCCCGCCTTGGAATCCGGCTCATCGATTCAATGCCGGCAGTTAAAAACTTAGTCCCCCACGAAGCTTCGATACGAGCGGCCGCCACCGCAACCGCTTCAAGACTGCTCGCGCAAAGACGATTCACTACCATTCCCGGTACGTCCAACCCAACCCCTAACGCCGCCACACGACCGACGTTGTAACCCTGCTCATGTTCGGGGTAAGCACAACCAACAACCAAATCCTCTGGACCAGAGTTCCACAACTCTGGAGATCGACTGGCTTGCGCTTGCAACATCTCTACCAACAGGTCATCCGCACGGACATCCCGATAAGCCCCTTTGAACGAGCGTCCAAAAGGAGTCCTAAGTCCAGAAGTAAAAATCGCTTTGGGCATTGCATTATCACAATTTAAATTGAATTGAATCTGTATTACTGGCAACCGCTAATCCGCTATTAGCCGAATTGGGAAATGGTCGAGATCGAGAAATAACAACAGCCTGATCACCTCAGTATGAAATCAGACTGTCAGACATTCCAAGTTGTTCTTCCGTTACGCCAGGAGCAAGCCTTTCGATCTGAAACGCCGCCCCTTCCGGCGTAAAGACTCCTAAATCGGTAACGACCTTATGGACCACCCTCTTGCCAGTCAGCGGAAGTGAACACCGATGCATCAACTTCACTTCCCCTCGTTTTGAAAAATGGGTTAACATCACGATGACTAATTTGGCACCATGCACAAGGTCCATCGCACCTCCCATACCCGTCACTTTTTTCCCGGGAATCATCCAGTTAGCAAGACTCCCTTCGGCATCGACCTGCATTCCACCAAGCACACAAACATCAATATGCCCACCGCGAATCATTCCAAAACTCATCGCACTGTCAAAAAAACTGGCCCCTTTCTTCACCGAAATCGTTTCTTTACCCGCGTTGATCAATGTGGCCGAAACCGACTCTGGCGTGGGGCGTCCAGCAACACCTAGCACCCCATTTTCTGAGTGAATCCAAATCCCCTTCTCCGGTGGAATCCGTTGAGCGACAAGCGTGGGAATTCCAATTCCGAGGTTCAAACTGGAGCCATCGTTTAACATCTCGATCACCTGATCGACCATCTCATTCTTCGACCAACAATTTTTCGAATCAGACACGTTTAATTCTCCCATTGCAAAGACCCCTAATCACCTTGGCAAAACCCTTTTTTATTTGTCATCCTGAAAGATTGGAATTTCGATTGTATTTTCGTAATCAGTGCCCTGGTCAATACGCTGCACAAAGCCTCCCGGCAGATGCACGTCTTCCGGTCAAATCTCACCCACATCGACGCACTCGTCGACCTCAACAATGGTCACTCTCGCAGCCATCGCCATCAAAGGAGAAAAGTTCCTGGCCGTTTCCTGGAACCACAAATTGCCATAAGCATCACCTTTTTGCGCTTTGATAATCGCGAAATCCGCAGCCAACGGCAGTTCTAACAAACACGGGATATCAAAGGTGCGCGATTCTTTTCCTTCAGCAATCTCAGTCCCATGTCCCGCTGGCGTATAAAAGCCACGAATGCCCATTCCAGCCGCCCGAATTCGTTCGCTAAAGGTTCCCTGAGGAACTAAGGTAACTTCAACTTCGTTGGCCAGCATTTGCGCTTCTAAATCAGGATTCCCGCCAACGTAACTACAAGTCGCCCGACTGATCTGTTTTTCTTTTAACAGCCACGCCAATCCACGACCTGAATTTCCAATATTGTTGGATATCGCGTGCAGGTTCTTAAGCCCTAAACGACGAATTTCCAGAATGCTGTTTTCAGGAATTCCACATAAACCGAATCCCCCGCTCATCACCGAAACCCCATCCTTCATATCGAACAATGCTGCTTCCGCGTCCTTAAATACCTTGGATGTCACCGAGGCTCCTTTTTAGATTACGCTGCGTCGGAAAGATTCAGGAGGCATAAAAATGTATTTAGGAAATAAGATCATGGATGACATGTCCATGAACATCGGTCAACCGAAAATCACGCCCCTGATACCGGTAAGTCAATTTAGTGTGGTCTATTCCTAACAAGTGCAGAATTGTTGCATTCAGATCATGAATGTGCATCGTTCCCGGAGTCCACGCTTCTTTGGTGGGCTGCGGGGTCAGAGCAACTCCATCCGCATCTGCAATGTTGTAACCGTACTCATCAGTTTGGCCATAGGTAATCCCCGGCTTAACACCTCCGCCGGCCATCCAAACGGTAAAGCACCTCGGATGATGATCACGCCCATAGTTCGCGTCAGTCATGTTTCCTTGACAGTAAACCGTTCTGCCAAACTCGCCACCCCAAACAACCAGTGTATCCTCCAACATCCCCCGCTGTTTCAGATCTTTAATCAAGGCTGCACAGCCTTGGTCAATATCTTTACATTGAGACTCATGTTCTCTGGGGAGGTTGCCGTGGGCGTCCCAACCGCGGTGAAAAATTTGTATATTCCGGACACCTCGCTCAGCCAACCTCCTGGCATTCAAACAGCAGGCCGCAAAACTGCCGGGCTGTTTTGCAGTTTCACCATACAACTCAAACGTCTTTTCGTCCTCCGACGAGAGATCCATCAATTCGGGAACTGAGGCCTGCATTCGAAAGGCCATCTCGTGTTGTTTGATTCGCGCCAACACCTCTGGATCAGCAAATTTACGGTGCACCTCTTGATTCAAAGCCGTCAGCGTATCGAGCTGGGCTCGACGATCTTTGCGGCTAACTCCACGGGGATTACTCAAGTAAAGGACTGGATCCCCTTGGCTCTGCATCAACATCCCCTGATGTTGGGACGGCATAAACCCAGTCCCCCACAGCCGATTAAACAAACTCTGCTCCGGGAATCGCGTTTTGGCATGCATCACGATGTAACTGGGGAGGTTTTCATTCATACTCCCCAAACCATAGCTCAACCACGCGCCGAGGCTGGGTCGCCCCGGAATCTGACTGCCAGTTTGAATGTAAGTAATGGCTGGATCATGATTGATCGCTTCCGTAAACGTACTCTTAATTACGCATAGGTCTTTCACAACGGTCGAGGTATGCGGTAGCAATTCACTAACGTACACCCCCTTGTCATGATTGTCGTATTTTTTGAATTGATATTTACTAGGGCATATCGGCAGTCCGCTCTTTTGATTGGAGGTCATCCCTGTGATCCGCTGCCCATCACGCACATGGTCAGGCAACTGCTTACCCGCCATTTCCTTTAGTTTTGGTTTATAGTCCCAAAGATCATGATGGCTTGGACCACCACTCATAAACAAATAGATCACGCGTTTAGCTTTGGCAGGATGGTGCATTCCCACCCCCAATCCGGATTCACCAGCACCGGCGGTCACTTGCTGCGGCCGCCACAAACTGGCCATTGCCGCGGTTCCCAAGCCCAGTGCAGCTCGCCCAAATAATTGGCGGCGCGTGGTCAATAACTCAAATTCTCGAATCGGATTTTCACTCATAGTCGCGCTTCGTTTCATCAATAAAGTAAAATCGCCACATCGCTGGCCAACACCGTTGCCGCCACCTGAGTCCAGGCAGCCTGCACCACAACGTCCAACTTTTTATTCCCGGGAGCCTCACCGTAACTCACCAACTCACTCGCAGCCTTCTTGTCTTTCCCAAACCTATCTAACATCGAAGCTAACAATTGATCACAGGCATTTCTTTCCACTTCGGTAGGCAGCCGGCAAGCAAGGATCTGGAACAAACGATCTAGACGCTGAGAATCTTGACCAGCCTCCGTCATCAATCTTGCCGCCAATGTCCTTGCCATCTCAATTCGTTGGGTCTCATTTAGCAACGCCAAAGCCTGCAAAGAAGTGTTGGTTGTCGAGCGTCGAACGCAACTTGCTTCGCGACTGGGAGCATCAAAAAGCGTCATCATGGGATGTGGACTGGTCCGTTTCCAGTAAACATAAAGACTTCGGCGATAAAGCCGTTCTCCTTTATCCGCAACATAATTTTTAGTGTTACTCCCGGGGTGAGCCATCGCAAGCCACATCCCCGGAGGTTGGTACGGCTTTACTCCTTCCCCGCCCATTGTGGGATCCAGCAAACCACTCGCCCACAAACCAACATCGCGTAGGACCTCGGCATCAAGTCGAAAACTCGGTCCGCGAGCGTATAACCTGTTCTCAGAATCTTCAATGTCCCCGCGTCTCGCAGAACTCTGGCAAAACGTTCGACTCGTTACCATCGTCCGCAGCAACTGCTTGTGATTCCAACCCTGCTCTTGAAATTCCACAGAAAGCCAATCGAGTAATTCCGGGTGTGTCGACTGGCGTCCCTGAACACCAAAATCTTCAGGAGTACGCACCAACCCCACGCCAAAAATTCGCTGCCAACTTTGGTTCACCATCACCCTTGAGGCAAGCGGATGCGATCGCGAGGTTAGCCACTGGGCGAGCCCCAATCGGTTGCCCGGCGCTCCCTCGGGCAATTGCCCCATGACCTCAATGACTCCCGGTTGCACCGGATCACCGATAGGCAGGTCATATTCACCTCGTTTCAAGACATGCGTTTTTCGTGGCTCTTTCAAGTCTTTTGCCACTAAAGTCGTGGTGAACTTTTTTATAGCCTCGGACTTTCGTGACTGGATCAACTTCGCATTTACGTTCCCGTCCATCTGCAACCACGGGTCACTGACGCCAGCTAACAATTTTAACTTCTCATCGTCTGAACTCTTGCTCCAACTCGCAATCACTTCCGAATTTAAACCGCTAGTCTGCAACTGCCTGTCCGCGTCAGCAAGGAGTGTCTTCTGAGCGTATTGCAGTAACTGCCAATTCGCCCAAGCGTCCTGATCCTCGGGAGCACGCGCGACGGTGCCGTACTCGTAGGCGTTGCGATCCATCGATGGTTCTGCGGTGCTATTAAAAAATGCAAGTAACTGATAATACTCCTGCTGCTTGATGGGATCGTATTTGTGTGTATGACAGCGAGCACAATTTAACGACATTCCCAAAAAGACCGTTCCAAAAGTTTCAACACGATCGAAATTATTTTTTGCCTGAAATTCCAATGGAATTGCTCCACCTTCCCCGGTCGTTGGATTCATTCGTACAAATCCGGTAGCAACTCGCTGCGCTAACGTCGGTTCGGGCAGCAAATCACCGGCCAATTGCCAAGTAATAAAATCATCAAAGGGAAGGTTTTCATTGAATGCTTTGACAACCCAGTCTCGGTAAGGGTAAATCCCTCTTCGGTTGTCCAAATGCAAGCCATGGGTATCTCCATATCGAACGGCATCGAGCCAGTAGCGAGCCTGATGCTCACCAAATCGCGGGTCAGACAGTAATTCATCGACGAACCTTGCATACGCCTGCTCACTTTTATCAGCAAGCAACGCCTTCAACAGCTTGGGTTCCGGAGGCAAGCCAGTCAGCACCAACGCCGCCCGGCGAGCAAGGATTGCCTGACTGGCGGGTGGAGCAAAATCAATTCCCTTTTTCCGCAACTGCGAACCTACCCAGTAATCAATCGGGTTTCCATCTGCCGCAATTTCCACCCCCTTGGCCTTCACGGGTGGGACGAACGCCCAGTGCTTACTGTACTCGCCTCCAGCACTTACCCAACGTCTCAACAGCGTTCGCTCTTGATCTGTCAGTTTCTTGTCGAATTCAACTGGTGGCATTGGATCATCCACCGAATCAATCCGATTAACCAATTCGCTTTTTTCAGGATGGAGGTGATCAATGGCAAAATAATCACCAAGATCTGTCGTGGCACCCGCGAATGAATCCAGTCTTACAAGATCCTCATCCTTGGCATCAGGTCCGTGGCAGACGAAACACTTGTCGGAAAGAATGGGAAGAATTTGACGCGCAAAATCAACCGGCTCACCTTCCTGAGCAAAACCTGTTGCCGTAATTAAAAAAAACAGTGCGACAATATGGATGGACGTTTTCATATTCAATCAACTAATAATTTTGAAATGACGGGTTAGATCTTTGGCAATTGCCAAGGGTCTCGACGCTCTCGGTCAAGCAAAGGCCGATCGGCAGGATCACCAAACTGCCACGTCTCTGGATTCCAACTAAGCGTTTTATTTTCCTGATAGGCAAGATTACCCAAGTGAATTATCGCTGCGGTCCTCGCACCTTTTTCTACTTCGGCAATTGGCATCTCTCGTGATTTTATACAATCGAGCCAATTCCTATGATGCCCGGGAGATTTTGGCAGATGTACCTCATCTGCTCCAAGTGGCGTTTTCACAATTCCCTCTGGATCGCTTTCTAGTCGACCGCGATCAATATGCAGTGTCCCATTTTCACCGTGAAATACACAACCACTAGGGCCGCCGTGAACCATTTCGACACCGTTCTCAAACAAGAATCGAACCCCGCGTTTGGCTTCAGGATCTTCCGGAGGAATGATCTCAACTGGGCCGCTCTCATCCATCTTCAATGCCCACTGAGCAATGTCATAATGATGAGCACCCATGTCGGTGTGCCCGCCGCCTGAGTACTCCCGATAACTTCGCCAGGCGGGAAAATGATTATGAACACCACGAGGACTTAAGATCGAGTTATAGGCACGCTCGGGGGCGCAGCCGAGCCACATATCCCAATCAAGTCCCGGTTCCATCTCCTCTTCGGGTAAATCGCAATCGACACTTGGATCTCCAACTCCAACGGTTACCCGGTGTATCTTTCCAAGCCTTCCACTATGAATCAGTTCGATCGCCTCCCGAAATGGCCCGAATACTCCTGACCGCTGCTGGCTTCCCGTCTGAACGATACGTTTATATTTACGCGCCGCATCGATACACGCTTTTGACTCTGCGATCGTGAGTGTCAGTGGCTTTTCGCAATAAACATCCTTCCCCGCTTTGCAGGACTCAATCAACGGTATGGCATGCCAATGGTCCGGTGTTGCAATGCACACCGCATCAACATCTTCTCTGGCGATGACCTTACGAAAATCCACATACGTAGCACAGCCTTGGAAGTCCTTCTTACCCTCTGAGTACTTTTTATTGACTCTATCCGCGGCCCACTCACGACGAGTCGCATCCACTTCACAAACCGCAACCAACTGAACATCGGACTGCTGTAGCAATTGAGGAATGTGATAGCTATTTGCCATTTTCCCACAACCGATCATTGCAACGTTAATGCGATCACTCGGAGCTACCCGGTTATCCGACGCAAATGAATTTGCGGCAATTACACCTGGCATTGCCGCCGCCGTCGATTGCAAAAACGTTCTTCGAGTTAGCGCCATAAATACTCCAATATTCTTTCCAATCCCTTTCTAACTCATTAGAGTTTAGACGATGGTGCAGTTAAAAACAAAGTTGATTCCAACTCAAACGACTAACGTTCCACCTGAGGAACACACAAAATAAATCCCAAACAATGCCCCTCTACTTCCAAAATCACGATCGCACGCTATAAAAACCGAATCGTTCTGTTTCGTTTGAATTCCTACAAATTTACACGGTGATAATATGGCAACGCCTCTAATCGATGGGTTCCTGTTCGCTTGGACAAAAAATCAGGACTACGCACCTCGACTGGTTGCCGACCTCACTGAAGAACAAATGATCCTCCAACCTGCCACTGACCCGTCTGCTCCCGCAAATCATCCCGCGTGGGTTCTTAGCCATCTGAATGTTTACATCCCAATAATAAACTCAATCATCAAAGGCGAACCGTTTGAGGACCCCAAACCCCATCGGTTCGGCATGCTTTCAAAACCGACTTCCGATCCTTCAGCCTATCAATCCAAGGAAGAATTGGTGGCAGAATTCACGAACGGACATCTCGCAATCACGGAATTACTTGGCAATGAGGACGATCGCGTTTTCGAAAAACCGGTCAGTCTACCTCGCTGGCAGGAAGTAATGCCCACCGCCGCAATCGCGCTTCCTTACCTAATGTTCAATCACGAAAATGGACACCTTGGCCAAGTCAGTGCTTGGCGCCGAATCCAAGGCCTCCCTAGTGTCTAAAGCGAATTAGTTCACAAAAAACAACAGGATCCCCATGTCGAACTCCGACTCTGAGAACGTCGATGCGTTACGATTAATTGACCAATCTTCGGAACCCATTAAACACATCAATGGATTTCTGAAACACCACCGCATTCCAACAACCCGCAATGCTGGTGACCAGAAGTTTGTCGTTGATTTGACGTTCGAAGAAATCGATAACGACCTGCAAGCAACTTTTCGTTCACTTCGACAAGCTTACGGACTGAAAAGAAAAGAAATTCAGGTACACGGCCCCGATGACGTAATGGGCGTCATCACGACTCCATTTTTCAATTACGAGTTTCATGCAAGTCAAGCAGAAGACGACCCGGGAACGGTGGTTTGGCAACGGCTGATTACATCCATCATTGAACCAGCCCGCGTCTTTGCTGGCCCCTTCGAAGAAGTCTTTGGCCAGCGGTTTAATGAGATGGAAATAGCCATCCAGGACGCGCTCGATCTTGAATCCATTGTCGATCACATTGAGGATTGCGAACCCGCCAACCTCACCATCGACTACGACAAAGATCTAACGTGGTGTGAAATCCAAACCGCTGAAAGTGGAATGACCATCGTGATCAAGCCCGATTCACTGCAAATCGTCAGCAGGCACGAAGTCTCGCCAAAAAACCTGCTTAATGCGTTTCTAAAAGTAAAGCAGGATTTCATCGCAACGATGAACCTAACGGGCATCCCTTTTCTAGCCCAATAGTTGAATGTTTGAAGTCTGACCGCAACGGTCACTAAGCAAAGGGCACCCAAACATCCCCTTGGAAATCTTCCTTAGCCGGCCAGATTACTTTCCGAGCACTCTTCCCGGCTTACCTTGATCCAAGATATCGATCGGATGCGCGCTTTGGCTCAAACGACTGATCACGACTTTAGCTGTATTGCCATATTTAAAATCGACATGATTCAATTGATCTTCATTGAGCTCAAAAAACACTCGGTTCTCAATTTTCCATTGGCGAACCGACTTATCACCGGAAATTTCAAAATAGAGCCACGCCTTCTTTAAATCTCGCTCATGACCGACCCACCGAATCTGTGAAGCGGCAGTTTTTCTAGCATCGGCTTGTCCGCCACCGCTGGCAATCCGAAACTTTTTTCCAACGTAAGATTCAAGCAGCAGATCCAGATCCTCAACCTCATCCAGATCGATGCTCTTTCCCGTATCTGCCTTGAGCGCCTTCTCTAAATCAGCAGGCCAAACACAGAGCGCTACCTCAAAGTTACCGGACTTCGCATTCCAATTTACCTCCGCATGACTTACGTGATAAGGATGCGAGGCTTGACAGTCAGCAGGGGACGAGACGACCGCTGCCACCAACGCCAAACCAAGAAAAAGACGACGTCGATTAAATCGCTGGCGGTTCAATTCACTCATTGCCTTCCCCCTTTTTCACGGTTACTTTTTTCGG
>JAALLA010000008.1:0-9397 GCA_011087765.1 Pirellulaceae bacterium | reverse complement strand
CTGGCGGTTCAATTCACTCATTGCCTTCCCCCTTTTTCACGGTTACTTTTTTCGGTGCTGGCTTTTTCGGCGCTGTTTTTTTCGTTGCTGGCTTTTTTCCCTCAGACTTTCCAGCATCTGATTTCTTCGTCTTCCCCGAAACCTGACCAGACTTTACCGGCTTCCTACTAGACTTCTTCCGATTCAAATCAGTTTTCATAGGATTCCCACCGCTGCCCCAGCGTGAACTCTTATAGACATCAAATCGGGACTTCATGATCCGACGAGGAAAATAATTATTTTCCAACTCAACGTCGGCAGTTTCCAGGCGGGGATCGAGAACGAGCGATTTGATCGGTTTTTGCGTCATCAATAATTTAGTGACCTTCAAATTGTCTTTTCTCCAGATCTCAGCCGGAATTCGCACGTGCTGCTTTGTGCCGTCTTCAAATTCAGCGTCAATAATGACAGGCATTACTAACCCGCCGATATTTTCAATCGTAATGAGATAGAAATTTCTTTTCATCCCAATGAGTTCCCTCTCCTCCTCGGTGAGCGACTTCATAAAACTCTCATAACTACGCCGTTCTTCCGGCGTAACATCCAAAGAGTCATAACTGTTATAGAAATCTTTCAACCCGGGATACCGGTTGGCTCGTTTTACCAAGTCTTTATTAAGTGCCTCTGAATTCGATTCTGGTATTCCATCTCGTTCTTTCCGACGGATCTTCTTTTCCACGACGGGATTCTTAGTGTTGATGTTTAACTGCCGAACTTCAGTAATGGCCAGATCCACATGGTCATTCGAATAAAACCAACCTCGCCAAAACCAATCTAAATCGATTCCAGATGCGTCTTCCATCGTCCGAAAGAAATCTGCCGGCATCGGTCGTTTAAATTTCCAACGCTTGGCATACTCCTTAAAGGCATAGTCAAACAATTCGCGTCCCAAGACTGTTTCCCGCAATACGTTAAGGGCGGTGGCAGGCTTGGAATAGCCATTAGGTCCAAACTGAAGAATCGACTCCGAGTTAGTCATGATTGGCACCTGATTCGGGCTTCGCATATACCCTACGATATCGCGAGGCTCTCCGCGTCGAGACGGGTACCCCTCTTCCCACTCCTGCTCGGAGAGATATTGAAGAAAGGTGTTAAGCCCTTCGTCCATCCAGGTCCATTGCCGCTCGTCCGTGTTCACGATCATGGGAAAATAATTATGGCCAACTTCGTGAATAATCACTGAAATCAATCCGTACTTGGTACTCGCCGAATAGGTTCCATCTTTCTCAGGTCGCGGACCGTTAAAACAGATCATCGGATATTCCATCCCGCCGACCGGTCCGTTCACTGAAATCGCAACAGGGTAGGGATAGTCAAACGTGTAACGCGAGTAAACTTCCAACGTATGAATGATCGCGTGCGTCGAATACTTACTCCACAGCGGCTCACCCTCATTGGGATAAAATGACATCGCCATTACTGGATAATCACCAACGTTATGCTGCATCGCGTCCCAAATAAATTTCCGTGACGAGGCAAATGCAAAATCACGAACTTGATCCGCTTTAAAAATCCAGGTCTTTGTT
This sequence comes from Pirellulaceae bacterium, assembly GCA_011087765.1. Lineage (GTDB taxonomy): Bacteria > Planctomycetota > Planctomycetia > Pirellulales > Pirellulaceae > Mariniblastus. The sequence goes on along the minus strand of JAALLA010000008.1, from coordinate 7,832 downwards.
CCATCAGGCTTGCTCGATTCGTTCTTTTTTGCCTCTTCGGGAGTGATAATGAAGAGCGGCTGTTTGGTCGACTTCGCCTGCTCGAGCCTTTCCATTTGCAACTCAGTAAGGACCTGCTCGGGATTTAAAAGCGTGCCCGTCGAAGCAACCACATGATCATTGGGCGCGGTAATGCGTACCACGTAATCCCCCATTTCGAGCGTAAACTCTCCACGACCAAGAAATTGTTTGTGCTGCCAACCCGTGGCATCGGTGTAGGCACACAAGCGAGGAAACCATTGAGCAACCTCGTAGATGTAATTTCCATCCTCTTTAAAAAACTCGCAACCACTCCGTCCGCGAAGGATCCGAGAATTGTTAATTTCGTAATTCCAATCGACTTGAAACTGAAACGTCTGCCCCGGTTCAAGTAACTGTGGGAGATCGACACGCATCATCGTTTTCACGACAGTGTGCTTAAGTGCTTTCTTAGTGCTCGCGTCTTCGCACCGCGTAATATGAAAACCGCCGTCGAACACTTCTTTCGCCAACATCGTTTTCAAACTGCCAAAACCTAATCCGGCAATGTTATCCGTCGTTGTCGTCAGATTGGCATCTGAGTTTGGGCGGTGAATATTAGCGTCAAGCTGCAACCAAAGATAGGAAAGCCGATCCTTACTGTTATTTGTGTAAGTAATGACTTCTTTACCAAACAACTCTTGGGTCTCATCATTCAGACGTATATCAATCTCATAATCAACCTTCTGCTGCCAATAATCGCTTCCCGGCGCTCCCGAAGCTGCCCGTTCCCGGTTGGGAGTGGGAAGAATCTCTTCTAATTGACGAAATTTATCTTCCTGGCTGAACTTCTGATTTTTTGACTCCTGCCCGAACAAATTCTGCGCGGAGACCAACCCCAGACAAAACGTAATCAAGAAAGCGAACCCCAAAACCTGAACCGATTGATATCTCATTTGAAAACCTTGACAAATCACAGCTGTAAACTCACGGAAGTAAATACTTATCCATGTCCAATACTATATTACGCTGGACATGCGATTTAGGATGCCCCTTTATACAAATCATGAATGGAATATTCGTTTACCGAACGATTTTGCGGTTTAGACCTCGGTATTCTCAAACGGAACCGTGAAAGCGATTACAGACTTGGACGATTGTTTACGCAAAAGGATTGTCACCCAAGTAAAGGAATGCAATTCGCATGGTTCCCCTGCAGGCAAACCTAAGCCTAGCCCCACTAGTCCACTCCCAGCGGCGACCGTGAGAAATCAGCGCGAACTATTGGCCACGCTAACTTGGCGAATCTTAATCAGCCCAGATCTTTTGTTTGCGTCCGGAAATCAGGCAAGTTAACAATTCCCATTCATTTAACTATTACGTTGGCAACCAACTCCGAACAAAAGACCCCGACCGCCCAGATTACTAAAAACCAGTCTCTCAATCCAAACTCGCTTCGGCGTTGCCATAACGCGACACTATGCATTTCAACCGGTATTTTAAGGGGTTTCTTGAACTTTCCTCCATTAAGCAATGCGTTCAGCTCACACCAATGTGCGATACACAACGCGACTGAGGCGTTAGTTCATTTTGAACAATGAAGAATTTTAAAAAAATACTGAATTCATTACGAAGGCTTACAAGCGGCAGAACCCCCACAAAAACAATAAAAACACCACAAAACTCACATCTAGGGCACCTTAAACCCCACTAGAACAGCCCTGCATTCAATCCGCATCTCTTACCTCATTTTTTTCACCTGTTTAGCCCGCAAAAATACCCCATCTTGTTGACAGACCCTAAGTTTCAACATAACTTTTCAGCTGTTAAATCAACCCTTTCACATCGTTTTCGATTCTAAGAGATAGGAGACCCATTTCATGAATCGCGTTATTTGTTCGCTGATCGTATTCAGCCTGTTCTTAGTGGCCAACTCAGCCGACGCTGCTGGCCCACTTTTTAAGAAGCGCTGTTGCGCTCCTGCACCTACTTGCTGCACTCCAGCTCCAGCGACTTGCTGCGACGCTGATCCTTGCTGCAAAACTCGCGTTGGTCTTATGGACCGACTAAAAGCGCGAAAGTGCTGTCAGCCTGCACCAGCTCCTTGCTGTGCTGAAGTTGCTGATCCTTGCTGCAAAACTCGCGTTGGTCTTATGGCTCGCTTGAAAGCACGCAAATGCTGCAAGCCAGATCCTTGCTGTGCTCCAATGGAAGCTGCAGAGCCAGTTCCAGCTGAGCCAGTTGCTGAAGTTGCAACTGCATGCTGCGAAGCTGATCCTTGCTGCAAGAAGCGAGTTGGAATCATGGAACGACTTCGCGCACGTAAGTGCTGCAAGCCAGACCCATGCTGCGAAACTGCTCCTGTTGAGCCAGTTGCAACTGCATGCTGCAAGAAGCGCGTTGGCGTTGTTGCAAAGCTTAAAGCACGTAAGTGCTGCAAGCCCAACCCTTGCTAATACGCAACTTTAAAAATTGCAAAAAAATAAGCCGGGCCTGATTTCAGGCCCGGCTTTTTTTGTACCATAAAACCTTCGGCGAAGCGGACCTCTTTCCGCAATTGACAAATCGCATCTCTGTTTAAATCAGGAACCAAATCAATGGCACAGCTTGGTCTTGGCATGGCGTCTCTTGGAAGACCAGGCTATATCAATCTTGGCCATGGCCAAGATCTAAAGAATCACTCTATTTCAGCCGTTAGAAACAACGCATTTGAAGTTCTCAATAAGGCCTGGCAATCTGGTATTCGCCACTTTGACATGGCTCGATCTTATGGACGGGCTGAAGAGTTCGTTTCCCAGTGGATCAAAGATGAGTCGATTTCCCCGCAAGAAATAACTCTCAGTTCCAAATGGGGATACACCTATACGGCAGCGTGGAAAGTTCAAACCCCCGACGGTGTAGCCCACGAAGTCAAGCGACACGAGCTTCCAGTTCTCAAACGGCAATATTCCAGCTCCCTCAGTCAACTCGGAGAGCACCTGAAGCTTTACCAGATACACTCCGCCACCCAGGAAAGCGGAGTTCTTGAAAATCCAGCAGTCCTTCAATTCCTTAATCGAATTCGGCAAACCGGAACCTCGATTGGGTTATCGGTATCGGGGCCAGGACAATCAGAGACCATTGAAAAGGCGCTGACGATTAAGGTTGAGGGCGAGCATCTATTTCAGTCCGTCCAGGCAACCTGGAACCTGCTTGAACGGTCCGCTGAAGACGCACTCCAAAAAGCACACGACCTTGGACTCAAAGTCATTATTAAAGAGTCTGTCGCCAATGGTAGGCTAACCTCCCGAAATCAAACCCCCGATTTCCGCCCGCGACACGATCGACTTAGCCAGCTGGCCGAACAAGAGGAAACAACAATGGACGCAATCAGCATTGCTGCTGCACTTAACCGTCCATGGGCAGCAACCGTTCTAAGCGGCGCAACGACTGTTGACCAACTCGCTTCTAATATTACCGCAACTACACTCACCTGGAGCGATGAGCTGGAAACTCAAACCTCAAAAATCGCGGAAACACCCAATGAATACTGGAACTCCCGCGCCAAACTCGACTGGAATTGATTACGACTCGCCAGTGCCCGGCTTGGCAATTTTCACAAAAACATCATGCAACGAAGGCTTCACAACCTCGAAGTGCTTAATCGAACGCATGCCCGAAAGTCGATTGAGGACGTCCTGCACGCAATCCGGATGCTCGAGACGAAACCGATGAAAACGCCCGTCGAAATTGACTTCAGAAATTCCGTCCATGGCAGGCACTGGAAATTCACCTCGCTCATTCACTCCGCCGTTCTGCGGAAACTTGTCGATTTGAACACGCACTTCGTCTGCGGGGTAGGCGGCTTGAATAGAACTAAGCGTTCCGTCGAGCACTTTTTTACCTCGGAAAATCATAAAAATGGTATCACACATTTTTTCAGCCATTTCCATGTCATGCGTAGAAAACACGATTGTCGTTCCGTTTTCTCGCAAATTCAAAACGGCAGCTCTTAACGAATCGAGATTGACAGGATCAAGTCCACTAAAAGGCTCATCGAGAATGACCAGCTTGGGTTTGGCTACAACTGCTGATATGAACTGAATCTTCTGAGCCATCCCTTTGGACAGCGCATCCACTCGCTTATTCGCCCATTCAGAAGCACCAAGTCGGTCTAGCCATGAATCTATTTCCGACTGGCAGTCGTAAAAACCCTTCAGCCTCGCGTAATACTGCAAGACATTTCGAACCTTCATTCGTTTATAAAGACCGCGCTCTTCCGGTAGATAGCCAAGTCGGTTGTCAGCCGTCTTTCCTTGCGATCCCCCAAGAACCGTCACGACTCCCTCGTCCGGCTGGAATATTCTTAAGATCATCCGCAAGGTTGTGGTTTTCCCGGAACCGTTAGGACCAATAAATCCATAAATCGCTCCCTCAGGAACAGCCAGATCAATCTGATCCACAGCGGTCTGTTTCCCAAACCGCTTGGTAACTTGATTCAGTTCAATTGCATTGTTCGTCATAAATATTGAATCACCAATTTAACGAGATGACCAAACCGCTGCTCAACACATGGTCTCCAACTTCTAAATTGTAACGCGCTCTCCAACAACCCAATAGTTCAGCACTCCGTTTCTGATGCGATTCCGAAGCGCTGGAGAAACTACATTTCTCCCCCGCAATACTTGCAATAAACCGCATCGTCATCATGATCTTCTGTAAAGCACGAAGGGCACGAGACTGTCGATATCACTCGTCGCCGTTTGCGATCCAATACTTCCGCTGAAACAAAGCCAGTTGGAACAATAATCAAGCTGTAGCCGACAAGAATTAGAATTGCCGAGATGAATTGACCGCCAGTTGTCTTGGGAACGATGTCGCCAAAGCCAACAGTGGTCATCGTAACAATCGCCCAGTAAATCCCCATGGGAATCGACGTGAATTTTGAGTTCGGATCGAAAGTACTTTCAACGTCATACATGACCGTTCCAGCAATGGTAACGATGATCATCACCACCATGACGAACACTACGACTTTCCCGCGGGCTCGCCAAATAGCGTTCCCTAAATCCTCACCCTCGCGCTGAAACCAGGACAGATTGAGAATTCGAAAGACTCGCAGTAACCGAAGAGACCGGACCGCCGCGAATGCACTTGCATGCCCACCCGAAGAGAAAAACAAAAATATGAGGTATTCAGGAAGAATCGCCAATAAATCGACGATACCCCAAAAACTGAAAACGAATCGCCAAGGTTTTTTAACACAGTAAATTCGCAAGGCGTACTCTACCGTAAAAAGCCCTGTAAAAACCCAACTCGCCCAGAACAATCCGTCTGCCCAAAGATCCTTAACCCCGGCAACGGTCTCCAAACTGTTCGAGATAACGCTTAAGACAATTACGACCAGCAATGCCATATCAAACAGCCACCCATAAAAGGTGTGGGCGCCGAAAATGATCTCGTGCATATTCTCTCGCACGGTCTGCTCTTCTCGATTTTTATGAGACATATATTGTAAACCAGTTATGAGTTTTCAAAACAGAACACAATTCTTTGCGAGCCAGCAGTCAACCGCACTCGCTCGAACTCGTTGCCAGTCCCGCAGGCAACGGTGATTCGCCGGCCTCACCGCAATCTTAATTTTCTTACCAATTATCTTGTTTGGAAAACTGGAAAAAGCCGTTCGATTACCCTGAAAGACTTAAATTTCGATAAAAATGGACAATAAAAAAACCTGCCGCAAGACTGCGGCAGGTCATATCTCTTCAACGGGAATGATCAACTCCCATCTCAACCAAAAGACTAATCGTTCTTAAGCTTGATATTCAAAGTAACTTCGGATTCACCCCGCTTTAATTTGAATTTTGCGGTCTTTCCGGCATCACGTCGAATCAAGCGAGAAATATCTCGCCGCTTCGCCATTGCTTCACCATTCATCTCAACAATGACATCTCCTTTTTGGAGACCCGCTTTTTCAGCAGCCGATCCAGGTGTGACACTTTCAACCGTGACAACACCATTTTCATCATCAAGCATTACCCCCAACCGAAATGGCTTGGGAGCACCGAAGACTGGTTTTTTATCCAGCGAAGCAAGCCCGTCCACGACCTTTTCTGAATAGTCGATTACCTTCAAAGCACCCTCACAATCGAGCGTTTCGAAATCATCTTCGGGAGTGTGGTAAACGGCAGTCTGACCGGTGTGAATAAATACGTTGGGTACGTCACGCTGATTGAACGGCAGGTGATCACTTCCCGCGAAAGCGCGCGGCGGCTTGTTCAGATTAAATCCAAAATCAGCATTAGCAGCATCGAATACAGGATCCAACTGAGCTGACGAATTCCAGTTGTACAAAGTAAGCTTGTTGTCCCGCAGCCAACCGATCATGTCAAAGTTGATCATCGCAGCCGTCGTTTCCAATGGGAAAAGTGGATTTTCGCAATAATGAATCGCACCCAGCAGCCCCATCTCTTCAGCAGTAAAACAAAAGAAGACAAGTCGACGCCCGGGCTTCTTGTCGCGTTTATTAAACCGACGAGCCAATTCGATTACTGCCGCCGTTCCTGTGGCATTATCATCAGCACCGTTATGAATCTCTCTACGTCCGGGGGCACGAGAACCGTACTCACCCATCCCAAGATGATCGTAATGGGCGCCAATCACAATCGTCTCATCGGCGTTGGGCCCCTCGCCCTCAATGATACCGATAATGTTATTGGTCTTGGTCTTTTTTATACTAAACGCTGATTTGAAATCGGCGGACCAACCATCCATCACCTGAGAGATTGGCTCTAGATTGCTGTCAATCTGCGCTTCAATTGCTTTCACACTTGAAAGCTTCTTACCCGTTGGGGTAGTTAAAGGAGACCCCTTTAAAAGATCATCTAAAACCGAACGCTTGACTTGGGCAAACGGCAATCCGTTCGTCCGAAAACGATCAGCTTGAATGAGTTCATCAGCCGAAGCTGCATTAACTGAATCGTTAACCATAATTATCCCAGCCGCCTTAGCCCGCCGCGCCGCTGTGACTTTCTGGCTTCCGGAAGAGTGGCGAGAGGTATCCGCTCCGTCAAAAACGCTGCTCTCGTCTTCAGATTGTGGTTCATAACGAATCATCACCACAATTTTGCCCTCAACATCGATGCCTTTGTAGTCATCGTAATTGTGCTCGGGTGCAGTAATTCCATAACCCACAAACACAAGATCACTACTAAGATCAAAATCTCGTCTGCCCAAGAGCTGTTGAAAATCCTTTCCCAACTCTAATTTCACCTTAGCATCGTTTGGCCCGGTTAATGCCAATCCAGTGGCGGATTTATCGACAACGCGAGTGTTCCCTACTTCCATCTCTTGAAAATAAGTCCCGTTGGCAAGCGGTTTTAAACCAGCCTTTTTATATTCACCAATAATGTAATCTTCACAAAGCTTAATCCCTGGAGTCCCCGGTTGCCGGCCTCCCATTTCGTCAGAGGACATATACTTGATGTCATAAGTCACCTGCTTCAATGCTTCTTGATCAATCGCAACTTCTTTTTTCTCAGCAGCCTTTGCAGGTGCTTCTTGAGCAATAACGTCGCCGGAAGTTACTAACATCGTTGAGGCGAAACCCAGGATGAAAGTGGTAAAAGTCATTTTGAATACGTGTTTGTGCCTCACTCAGTATCTCCTGCTTTGAGAGGTTGAAATTTTTCGCCGGACGGAGGGTAGCCCACTCCTCGGGCAATTCACAATCTACCATCTGCCGACAACAACGTCAGCAATTGGCAGGCATGCTGCCGCATGATTCCTACAAAAATAATTAATGAGCAGTTGTTAGCCCCTAATTTCTAACAACGTAAATCAATTGCTGGCCAAAT
>JAALLA010000149.1:5672-10888 GCA_011087765.1 Pirellulaceae bacterium | reverse complement strand
TCTCCTACGAAAAAAAAACTTAGTAATTGCTGGTTCTTTAACTAAGCTGGTAACGCGTTAGCCAATTTGAACGGCCTGGGACCGTGTCGATTGGAAAGCTGATGTTTTTACCTGAATTGAAACGCGAGTTGACAATGCCTCTCTTTTTGCGAACCGGCGCCTTTAATTGGATTTTAAGAGCGTTTGTTGTTGTTGTTTTCGTGCAGTGCGCCGTTCCGGTCGAGGGACAATGTCTGCGGCGGAGGCGCGTCCCGACGTTAGATTTTCCAACAAGCCTACCGATGTGGGAAATTTACGGATTGAACCCTTACGCGCCAGTGACCGTGCAGCCGATCCCTTTTTCTCCTCTTCAGGTTTCCAATTATGCTGCGGTGCGCGCCGTTGAGTCTGTTGAAATATTAGACGCTGGGGGCGAAGCGGCCGAGGGGGCAATTTTGAAGCGAGTGGACAGTGAGCCAAGCCTCGAAGCACGAGCTTCGATAAATGAGATTGATTCGCTCAAACGGGAGCTGAATCGAGTTCAGGGAGTTGCGGAAGAAAATCTAAAACGAGCTGAACGGGCTGAGTCAAAAATCTCAAAGTTAGTAGCCGAGTCCAAGACACCGTCCTCTGAAGTTCAAGATATGGGATCAGGGAAGGTTGGCTCAAAGGGGAGGCCGAACGCAAAGCGAGGAACGGCAGTTTTAAAACAAGAACTGGCCAAAATTGAAAAAACGACCAAGCAGCAGGAAACGAGGGCGACTCAGAAGATCTCCAGAGAATTTAAAAGGAAGATCGAGGCCCTTGTCAAAACGGGTAAGTCAGAGTCCGATCCAGCGTTTAAATCCCTCGTTCGAGAGCGGGCTGAGGCTGTGGCTGAGGCTGTGAAAAGAATCCGGGAAAAGAGCCAAAAACGGATTTTGGAAATCCAAAAAGAACTGTCAGCTCGGGCTAGAAGCTGAAAAGAGTCGCCCGATTGATCAATAACTCACGAATTAGGGTGCGTTGGGGGTTCAAATTCCGAACGTTACGGCGGAAAACAAAGGGGAAAGAGGCAACAAATATCGGTTTCGCATTGTGGGAAATGCTGCTGATTTTTATACTTTGTCTTTCAGATTTTCTTCCCTAAGAACATTATCAATGACACCAGATGATCAATTTACCGCACCGCTGTTCGCCGGTGTCGATGTTGGCGGTACGAATGTCAAAGTAGGTCTGGTGGACGATCGCGGCAAGATCGTAGCGGACACTAAATTTCCAACGTCCCCCGGTGAGTCTCCGGACATTGCAATCTTGCAGGCTCTTGAAGAGTTTAAGGCGCTCATTGAGCCTTCTGGTTTTCAGTGGAGTGATGTCGCGGCAGCCGGCTTGGGAACCCCTGGTCCGATGGATATTCATCGGGGCGTGATTTTAACCCCAACGAATTTGCCGGGTTGGCACAATTTTCCCGTGCAGGGGAAATTAGCCGAGGTTTTGGGGAAACCGGTTACCTATGCTAACGATGCCGGGGCAGCCGCTTTCGGAGAGTTTTGGGTCGGGGGCGGACAGCAACATTCAAGTATGGTCATGATCACTCTTGGAACAGGGGTTGGAGGCGGGATCATCATCGATGATCTTTCAGTCGATGGGGCAAACAGTCATGGTGCTGAGATTGGGCATATCGTAATTGACACTCGGGATGATGCGAGAATCTGTGGGTGCGGTCAGGCAGGTCACTTGGAGGCGTATGCCAGTGCAACGGCTCTGGTTGAGCGAACCAGAGAAGCGATGGGAAATCCGGATGCTGGCACCGTCTTAAGAAATTTGATTGGAGAGACATCGCCTTTATCTGCCTTGATGGTGGCGACGGCCGCCGACGAAGGGGACGCCCTGGCAATGAAGTTGGTTTCCGAAACAGCGGTCTATCTTGGTCGAGGAATCGCTCAATTAGCCCACTTAATTGACCCTGCAGCGTTTATACTGGGTGGGGCTATGAATTTTGGAGGAGCGGATTCACCTTTGGGAGTAAAGTTTCTCAATGAGGTGAAGGCTGAAGTTAGGAGACTGGTCTTTCCCGTCCTCGGGGAACGTCTAGTGCTCAATTTTGCAAAACTTGGCTCGGAAGCCGGTTTCGTTGGCGCTGCTGGATTGGCAAGATCTCAATACAATAGAACGCGTTAAGGCATTTCCTCAATTCGACGATTGCGACGACGGCGAACTTTACAACTTTAACCCAACGTTAGATGCACCACGGCATGGCCAAAATCAAAACCGAAAATATTCGAAACTTTTGCATTATCGCACACATCGATCATGGCAAGAGTACCTTGGCTGACCGGATGCTTGAGCACACCGGCACGGTTCAGAAACGGGAAATGCAGGAGCAAGTTCTCGATGATATGGAACTTGAGCGGCAGCGAGGCATTACGATTAAAGCCCGTGCTGTTGCCATGCGAATCATGCATGAGGGGAAAGAGTACGAACTCAATCTGATTGATACTCCAGGGCATGTTGACTTTCAATACGAAGTGTCCCGATCGCTCAACTGCTGTGAGGGGGCTGTTTTACTTGCCGATGCGTTTCAAGGCGTAGAAGCTCAAACCGTCGCGACGGGATATGCCGCGATTGAGCACGATCTCGATATCATTCCGGTGATCAACAAGATTGATCTGCAATATCAACGAGCCGACGAAGTGGCTCAGGAAATGGAACAAACCCTTGGAATCGACGTTGATAGTGTTGTGCGGGTAAGTGCCAAATCTGGCATAAATATCGATCAGTTAATCGATAGCATTGTCAAGAACATCCGTCCCCCGAAAGGTGAACCGGATGCGTTGTTACAGGCGATGGTATTTGATTCTCATTACGATGAGTTCCGAGGCGCAATCACGTACGTCCGGATTATGAACGGGACGGTCAAAAAGGGCGATAAAGTTCAATTTGTTCGCGCCGGTACGGAACACGAGGTGGTTGAGTTGGGGCAATTTACGCCAAAACAGACCCAATGTGATTCTTTGACCGTTGGCCAAGTTGGTTATTTAGTGTGTAACATTAAATCGCTGGATGACGTCAATATCGGCGATACCGTGTCGACGGCGGGCAAGGTGCATGCAGAACCGTTGTCAGGCTACCAAGAGCCAAAGCGAATGGTTTACTGCGGCTTGTATCCTTCCGATGGTCAGGATTTCTCTGAGCTCCGGGACGCGCTTGGAAAGCTCGCGATTAACGACCCAAGTTTTGAGTTCAGTCCAGAATCAAGTGAGGCCCTGGGGTTTGGATTTCGCTGTGGTTTTCTGGGAATGCTTCACATGGAAGTGGTCCAGCAAAGGCTTGAGCAAGAATCGGATGTCGATTTGGTTCAGACAGCTCCCAACGTTACCTATCAGGTTTTGACGAAACGGGGTGAAGTCCTTCATATTCACCGCCCTCAGGAAGTGCCTGACCCGGGAGAAATTGAAGAGTTTCGTCAACCGATTGTCCGTGTGAACCTGATTCAGCCGCAGGAGTACGTGGGTGCAGTAATGAAGTTGTGCCAGGAGCGGCGCGGAATTCAGCAGAATACCGAATACCTTTCTGCCACTCGAATGATGCTGACCTACGATCTACCTTTGGCGGAAGTCATTTATGACATGCACGATAAGTTAAAGAGTATCACGCGTGGGTATGGGACCATGGATTATGACCTGACTGGTTATTTTCCGGCGGACCTGGTTCGCCTCGATATCATGGTAAATGGTAAAAAGGTTGACGCCTTGAGTGTGATTTGTCATCGAGCTGACGCTGATCGACGCGGCCGTGTGGTTTGTAAAAAATTAAAAGAAGAGATCAGCCGCCATATGTTCGAAGTTGCAGTTCAGGCAGCGATCGGAACACGGATTATAGCGCGGGAGACAGTCAAGGCTCTCCGGAAAAATGTTACTGCGAAATGTTACGGTGGTGATATTTCTCGGAAGCGTAAATTATGGGCAAAGCAAAAGGCGGGTAAGAAGCGAATGAAATCGATTGGTAGCGTCGATATCCCGCAGAAGGCATTTATGGCTATTTTAAATACGGGCGAAGAGAAGAAGTAGTTTCACCCGGTTCAATTCTTTCGGCTTGGGTTCGGTGAAACCATCTGAAATTGCGCTGCCTTGAAATGAAAGATTCTCATTAAATGCGTTGAATTCATTTGACGTTCGGTTGCCGCTACTTAAAAATGAAATCCCTGTCCGGGAGTGACGCTCGATTGCCTGCAGCTTTAAGTTTGCTTTTCAGATCCTTCATCTGGCTTGGCATCTCGAGATGCGTTGTTGGTTCTTTAGTTATTAGGAAATGATCGTGCCAAATTTCAAAATGATTCGCGTTTGGAGTTTTCTTCTCGTGTTTACCTGCGTCCAACCTCTCATTGGTCAGGATGCCGATTATAAAATGCAAGGGGAATACAGTGGATCGGTTTCGGCCGATGGAGAAGAATTGAAATTTGGAATGCAGGTGATCGCTTTGGGGGACGGCAGTTTTACTGGGGTTGGTTACCGGGGTGGTTTGCCTGGAGACGGTTGGGACATGAGTAATCCCAAACGCGTCGAGAACGTAAAATCGGTCGATGGGAAATTATCGTTAACTGCATGGGATGCGACCGTCGAAGTCGTCGACGGAGTTGCCACAATCGTCGCCGACGGCCAGACTCTCGGTAAATTGTCAAAATTGGAGCGAAAGAGTCCTACGCTTGGGCAGAAGCCTCCCAAGGGAGCTGTCGTGTTGTTCGACGGGTCCTCAGTCGAGGGCTGGGAGCACAAAGGGAAACCCGCAAACATGACAAAGGATGGATTGCTAAAGCAGGGTGCTCAAAGTAAAAAAACGTTTGGCGATCACAAACTTCACATTGAATTCCTGTTGCCTTACATGCCCAAGGCCAGAGGGCAGGGGAGAGGGAACAGTGGACTGTATTTGCAAGGTCGATACGAAGTGCAAATGCTCGATTCATTTGGGTTGTCCGGGGAGAACAACGAGTGCGGCGGAATTTATTCGATTAAAAAGCCGGATGAGAACATGTGTTTTCCACCAATGCAGTGGCAGACCTACGATGTCGAATTTCACGCGGCCAAGTTTAAAGACGGAAAAAAAGTAGAAGATGCGTGGATGACCGTAGCACATAACGGAGTGGTGATTCATGAGAAAGTAAAGTTGCCCAAAAAGACAACGGCGGCACCTAATAACGAAGGCCCTGAACCTGGCTTTATCTATCTCCAAAACCACGGCAATGAAGTACGTTATCGAAA
>JAALLA010000149.1:0-5572 GCA_011087765.1 Pirellulaceae bacterium | reverse complement strand
CTGAACCTGGCTTTATCTATCTCCAAAACCACGGCAATGAAGTACGTTATCGAAATATTTGGGTTGATAAATTGAATTCGGAAGAGAGTGCCGAAGAGGGTGCCGAATCGGGTGCCGAATCAGAAAATAAAAACATAAATCAGGATTGCACTCTTGAGTTGAGTCGTAAGCAAGAGTCGCGGCAATCCAATGAAACCTACAAGGCAAATATTGAAATGGATATGGATTACGTACTTTACCTGCCGGCTGATTACGAAAAAAAAAAGATTGGCCACTAGTCGTTTTTTTGCACGGTGCAGGTGAACGAGGTGATGATTTAGAAAAAGTAAAAGTCCATGGCCCGCCAAAGTTAGTGGAGCAGGGTAAAGAATTTCCATTTATTCTCGTTTCGCCTCAGTGCAAACGAAATCGTTGGTGGGAGCCAATTTCTCTTTCGGCTTTGATTGATGGTATCGAAGAGAAATACAATGTTGATTCTCATCGCATTTATCTAACCGGGTTGAGCATGGGCGGGTTTGGCACTTGGGATCTCGCGTCTTACTCACCGGAACGATTTGCGGCGATTGCGCCTGTTTGCGGGGGCGGAGACGCCACGAAAACTGTTTATACGATTGGTGATAAGATCCCAACTTGGGTTTTTCATGGCGCCAAGGATTCTGTGGTTCCGTTGGTTCGCTCAACAGAATTGGTGGATGGTTTTAAAAAACGAGGTGTCGACGTTAAGTTTACCGTCTATCCAGAAGCGGGGCATGACTCATGGTCAAAGACTTACGACAATCCTGAGCTGTATAAATGGCTGCTGTCCCACTCGCTAAAATAATTTGCCAAATCAACCGATCTTGCCAATCGGTTGGTTGAGTATCGCTGGTGTTCTCGGTAACGGTCCGATGCCTGGGCGGGTTTGTTAGCCCCACAGCGCTTAGGTGGATTCATTTTGTTTTTAGAGTTTCTCGCAGGTGAGGCGATTCATGTTCAAGATGTCGGCGTTTACAAGCTTTGTTTTCTTAATCGTCGCTTGCGTCCTTGTTGGATGTGGAGATGATTTAACGACGCCTCAGGAGTCTGGTTCTGAGGTAAGTACTGTCAACACTGAACCGACCATTAAGGTAGTTCCCGAGCCCGTTCAGCTTTCTGAGCGAGACTGTGAAGCTATCTTTTTTGTTCTGTCAACGGAAACGATTTCCAATGGTGGTCAGCCACTTTATCTGACACCCACGGGGAGGGAGCAGTGGAATCAGCAGGGCGATTGGGTTTCAATGCCGGCTCTGTTATCGCCATGGCTGGCTCGATTGGCAGTGGAATTCAATCCTGCCGCCGATGCCAAATTAGATCACGGTTATGTTCGAGACAAAGAGTCGGGTGCCAGAGGGACGATGGTCTGGATCGAAGTTAAAGAGTGGTCGTCGGCGGAAGAAGTGACGCTTGACTTTGGTCTTTGGGGCGGTCCCTTGGACGCTTCGGGTAAAACGATTACCTGTTTTAAAAAAAATGGGCGATGGGAAGTTAAGGAAATTACCAACGTTTGGCTTAGCTAGTTTTCCGCATTTTGATATTCAACGGCCATTAGGTTCCCCAAGGCGATGATTCCCGATTCGTCAAGCACTAGCTGCTTGTCTTGTTTGGGAAGATCAAATGCACGGACGTGGATCCAGTTCGGATCGGCCTTGGAAACTCTGGCAAGCTCGGCGGTGACGTCGATGGAATTTACTTGTTCATGGTCCGTTGGTGGTTGTTGGAAAACAAACCAACGTAAATCGGGTTGCTTAAGGTCGATGCGGCTTTGCCTAATGAGAGCTTCAATCCACGCAGGGGATTGCTGGCGGAATGGTCCAAACGACATGTCATTTTCGCCAACGTGATAGAAAATACCTTCTAACTCAACGGTGTGTCCTCTGGTTTTTAGATCCGAGATGGAATCTTTGATGAACTGGATGAATTGAGGGTATAGATTGCGGGATTTCGCTTTGCTTCCCTCGGGAGTCCAGTCGACAATTTGTGATCCGCTATGCGTAAATTTGGCAATTGCAATATTATCCTTGGTCTTTCTTAGGGCCTCACCGAAACTGAGTTCAGGACCAAAAGTGTCATAATACCCGGTTGGGCCAAGCGGTTCCCAATTTTTAGATGCTAGATAGCCACCGCCTAATTGATATCGAAACGGGATCTGGTTCTGATTTCGCAGTAGTTTCTTCCGGTCTGGGTCATGGGAAAGATTTTGGGTAAAAGCTCTCTCACCTTCCATGTTGCGGTGACCGGCGAGAACAAAAAGTTTTACAGGACTCTTGTCAGCGTACGGGAGTCGCGAAAGCTGGGCCCGTTGTTCTGGTTTAACACCAACGGATTTAAGGTAGGCATTGGCGTAATTGATCCCGTGTTCTAATTGACCGAGGGTTCCGTAATGGTAATGCAACCCAACCCCGCCGCCAATTTCAACTCCAACATGAGAAGTAGGCACGTAGGTAACGCGTGGATCAGTTGATGTAACCGATTTTTGACCAACGCTGATGGCATACATGCGAGGGCGAAGGTCCATTCCCCATATGGTTTTGGTGCAGAGTTCACCAACGAAAAACTTAAGCTCAGGGGCGTCCAGTTCATCGCGCCAGTTTTGGACAAAATTTTTGAGGTTTTCTCCATAGTTTGCCATGTATTGTTCATTGAACATGTCATTCTCGCCTTGATGCCACATGAAGCCTTCGAGTTGGTATTCGATCTTTTGGCGATCGAGCTCAGCGAGTGACTTCCGGACTAAATCGACAGCAAGCGGAAACATCTTGAATCCACTTGGATTATCTGGATTCCAATCACCTCCAAGGTGAGTTCCACCCGCAGCACACTTAATGATTGCAATCGGGCCATTGGAATCGTTGGCTACTTTTCTTGCAAAACTCAATTCCGGACCGACAACATTATTGACAGGCCCCAATGCATTCCAGCCATTGGATGTCAATTTATTTTCGCGCCCAATGCAATATGAAAATCTGATGTTTTGCTGCGGACTTCCCAGACCTGCGAATGGAGGGAACTTATCAATGTCAGATGCTTTGGAATCCGACCCAACCATGTTGGATTGACCGGCAAAAATGAATACGCGAACTGGTTTTTGCGGCACCACTTCATCTGCCAATCCGAAAGTTGAAAAACTAAGCAGGGCGAACGCTGTGATCGAAACGAATTTAATAATCTTCGATTTCATTGGACTTTTGCTCCTCGCGTTTGAAAGGCCAGCACTAAACGGAATCATCCAGATCAGCTAGGCTGCACCGCTTGTTCCAAAATTTAAATAAAAAGGGGGATAAATTCCTTACCCCCCTCTCAAAAAGATTAATTCGGCTGTAGCCAAACGATTAAGATGCTAGATCGTCGAGGACTTTTCTCTCAGCATCGGAGACTTTATTCCCTAATCCTAGAAAGCCACCGGCTGACTCAGCGACATCTTCAGCACGTCGCATAACGAGAGCTTTAAGTTGATTGAATGCGACCGGGTCAAGTGACTCGTTTAGCGCGCCCATATAATTTTTCCAGGCGTCGGTAAGAGATGCATCGGGACGATTGTCGAGCCATGCCGCGATGGACTGGTAGCTGGCGGAACCCTCGACGACCCCTGCATGGTTGGCAGCTTTGAGGATCGCAGCTTTTTCATTGTCCTCCATTTTGTTGTCGGCCCAGGCGACAGCAACAAGGGGAATCAAGGCGACAGATGCCATCGACTCGGGTGCTATTCCACAGGCAATTAAATTGTCGAGAACTGCGGCATCGCTGATTCCTGAAGCAATGGTCATTGCTTCACGGGCTTCCGAAGCGGCCATTTCCTGTTTTAATTTTTGGACCAAATCCTGATCTCGGGCAGCAAAGAATACATCCTCAATCGCTTGACCTCGGTCGTGAAGCGAATCTGACATTAAAATCTCCGAACTATGGCGGCGAGCCGCAATGGTTAAAGGGGTAAAAGATCGTGTATTGCGAATCAACTTTGGTGAGAATTACGAGTTCGCAATTTTCGCCTTATCTAATGCTAAGCAACTCGATATTTCGATGAAAGGGGATGCAAATTGTCTAAAATCCGTGTAATAAATGGTTTTAGTCGATCATTCATCTAGAATCAGACGCGTTAATTGATAACAATCCCAATCTGCCTATTCGTCCCGTTTTTCGAAAGCGGTACATTTTACGGCTTCGGGCGTTAGTTGATATTAATTGGCAACCGAATTTTAGACAAAATCACCTATTGGGAATAATCGATGGGATTTGGAATGAAGCCTCTGCAAGGAAGTAGTCCGTTATTGCTGGTTTTGGTGCTTTGCCTGGCGATTTTGCCCTGTGGCGAGGTTCCAATATTGGCTGAAAACGGGGCGATTCCCGGGGAACCGGCAGAGGGTCCCGAAGCGACGCTCAATTCGGATTCTAGCAAGCGATTGCAAGAGTCAGTTCGTCGATTAAACGCATGGATTAATTTTAAGGCAACTGGGCAGGAGTTGAGACCTCAATTGCTGCTCAACGTGCTAGACACGCAGGCCGCCAAAGGTGAGAACGCGGATTTAGCTGAGTTGGAGCGGTTGCGAGCTCGATTTGAATCGATCTCGGATGCAGATTTGGCTGACAATCTTGAACTCGGTGAAGTCGCGGATGCCCTGCTGAGGCAAATTTCCAATCTCGATGGAAATCAAAAATTAGACATCGAGTCCGGGCTAAAGGCGGCGCGCGGCAATTTTCGCCAGATTTCCGCAGCAGAGTTAATGCGTCAACGGGACGTTATGAAACGGGATCTCGAGGGTTTGATTCGTTTTTCTCGCGAATCGATGAACAGTGACGAGCGGGCGCAGCTGTTTGTCGATTTGGGTCTTTATGACGTGATCGAGGTACTCGATGAAATTCAATTTGAATTACCACCTGCCAACAGTGCGACGGATATCAACCTCAAGATTCGGAAATTGAATTCGGAGTTATTGAAAATCGAACGAGCCTTAGACGCCTTGCCCTTGGTTCCGGAAGCTGAGGCAGGTGAACCAGAGGTCGTTGATCCGGATGCCGAGGAACGGGCTGCGTTGCTAAAGCAACAAGAGAAATTAAGGCTTGAGGTCGCTGAATTAAAAGTTGAGTCGGCGAAGGCTCGCGCTGAAGACCAGCCGAGGCTGAAGGAACGCGCCAAGACGATTGCGATACTTAATCGTTTACGAATGAATTTCAATTCGTTGAGTGAGACCAACGGCGACCCGTTTTTTACTTCGGCCGCTGCAACGACTGAGAAATTTGCATATAGCTTTGCCTACGGGACATCCTCTTTAACTCGCCATGAGTATGCTCAACGACTGGCGGCTCTTGAATCTGATTTAGTGGAGTTGGGCGGCCTTAATTCAACTGTGGCTGAGGGTCGAGTCGGCGCAGGAATTGAATGGATGGAGCGATCGAATCAAATTCCCGGACTTTTAATCGCCATCCGAGCCAAGTATTCGAAACCAAATCTTTATGTCTCGATTGGTGATGGGTTAATAAATCGGCTGGCTTCACGAAATGTGGTGGAAAGTCAGTCACTGTGTGAAAGGATCGATGGTCGACTCGTTCGAGGGCAAGT
>JAALLA010000148.1 GCA_011087765.1 Pirellulaceae bacterium | reverse complement strand
TGCCTCATTTTGGGTAAACTAGGTACGTGCGGGTCGCAATAACTTACGTCAGCTCTTCGTCCATTATGTTTGCAATTGGACACGGTCACTTCTAAGAGCTTTGATGAGCTAGTTGAATCAATTCCTATAATAATCAAACAGGTGGAAGTTCCCGTTAAATTTGTTTGCTGCTTCAAAACTACTTCGGAGATTAACGCGCACGGTCGCGTTATAACAATTGTGATAGTTTTCTTGGGCCGATAGGGAAGACATGCTGGTCATCTGAGAAACGTGTTTCCCCGCAATCAGACCTCAGACAGCAGAGCGTAATAGGCTTGAATCGAGTTTGTTTTCGTATATCGAGTAGTCGCGGCATTCCGGCATCTTTGATGATAGTCAGCGAGTTCGGATCGCTGCTTATAAATCTGGACAACTAAATCAGCGAGTAATTCAGGTTTATCAGGCGGTGAAACCCAGCCCAAGTCGTCGTCAAAAATGGTCTGAGCAAGTTCCGAGTCAGGCTCGGTAATGCCGATGATCGGACAACCCGCCGCCAAAATGTTATACATGCGCGAAGGGACCGAAATGCCAGACATCTCAGGAATAAATGAGATAATGGAAATATCAGCGGCGCTAATTAATGCGGCCAAATCTTCGCGAGGAACGGGATCGAGGATGGTAACGGATTGCAAGTTTTTGTCAGTGCAAATCTGCTCAAGATTTTTCTTGCCACTACCCCATCCACACATCATCCATCGCACTCCGCCTATTCCTTTTTGTTCGAGAATTGTGGCTGCATCTGCGATTATGTTGAGTCCATGTGTTCGGCCCATATTGCCCGAATATTGAATGACCAATTCGTTATCAACACCGACCTGGTTTTGAAACTTATTATCTTCTTTTGGAACGGGACACATTTGCTCGTCGGCCCAGTTTGTAATGACGGAGATCTTTGATTTCAGATTTGGGTTTTTCTGAAGGACGAGCTTTTTCATATCTCGTCCAATTGTGATAATTCGAGTGACAGATTGGTACAGACGGCGCGTTGCGAAATCAATGACACGATACGGGAGGGAGCCGGACTGAGTGAAACCCGTGGGCACAAGTACGTCTGGATAAATATCATGAATGAGTAAGTAGGTTCGCGCTCCCCTTAGTTTGGCGGCTAATGTTGCGACAAAGGGCAATGGCGGTGGATTGGTTACAACTAACACCCGATCACCTCGACGGAATCGAAATAGCATCTTTACGAAGAAGGTCATCATAATGGTGACGACATTGACTGCCCGGAGCATCAGTCGGTCTTTCGAAAACGTGGTGCTCCAGCAACGGTTAATTTGAACGCCGTTAATTATTTCACGGCGCGATGCCTTTTGGCCTCGAGAGGTATACGTTGGTTGAGCACAAATCACAGAGACCGAGTATTGGCTACCTTCGGATTCGGCCGCCAAGCCTTCAGCGATCTGTGTCATCAAATGCGCAGTGGCAGCGTCGTCCGGCGCAAATAATTCAGAAACAATCCAAATCGTATTAGGCATTCGAAGACGCTTGAAATTTACTGGGAGGTCTGCGATTAAGAACTGAGCAAGTCTTACCTTCTGATTGGTACCACTTCACCATTTCCTGGATCCCGTCTGTGACGGATGTCGCGGGTGGATCTACGAGTTCGTGAACTTTTGAAGCGTCAATTTGGGTATTCGCGACCGCTAATTTATTGATTCTTGCCGAAGAGATTGGCAGATTTTTTCCCGTGATCTTGATTAATAAGTCGACAGGGAAAACCAGTAAACGGGCGAGCCAAAGAGGTAGCGAGAAACTTGGTTTTTTGCGATTGAGTTCAAGATATACACTTTCGACGATTTGGCGGCTGCAAAGATCAGGGACATCAACGTAGTTAAAAAAGTCAATTCCCTGCTCGGGTTGATTTTTCGTAATCCAAAGGTCGATAGAGGTAGCAACAATGTTGTCGACATATGCGAGGCTTTTGATATTTGCCATTTTGCCAACCTGCAAAAACTTTCCGTTGTCTATTTGTCGAATCAACGAATACATGTTGGCGAAGCTGTTGGGTCCAAAAATAACTGTTGGCCGCATGACTAAGCACTGGTTTGCCTGGTCGGCTTCGCACCACTGGATGCATACCTTTTCGGCCGCAAATTTCGTTGCACCGTAAGGCGAATTAGGTTGAGGGGCAGTCGCTTCCGTCGGTGGAGAGTCCTGTTTCCCATAAAGAGCCACGGTAGAAAAGAAACATAGTTTCTTCACACCGTTTTGTTGCATTGAATCGCAGACATTAGTCATGCCGCCAACATTGACGTCCTGAAATGTTTGTTCGGAAATCCCAAAATCATGATGGGCCGCTGCAAGGTGAATCACCGCATCAATCCCAGCCATCGCCTTGCTTAACGCGGCAATGTTACGGACATCTCCCTGGATAAATTTAACCTTGTTATTGAGTTCATTGGACGGTTCATGCAAATCGAAGCAGGTGCAGCAATGGCCCTGGCTTGAAAGAAAATGGCAAAAGGCTGAACCGACGAATCCGGTTCCTCCGGTAACGAGAATATTCATTTCAACGCCTGTTTTTCATCAACCGAACGATGCCATGTTCCATTGATTTTCTTACTATGTTCGACTCGGTCGTTGTGATTTAGAAACCGATCGCGAATTTTTTTTGCTGGGCAACCAGCAAATATTGTATAGGGGGGAACATCTTTGGTAACCACACTTCCCGCTCCGATAATACTACCTTCGCCAATCGTAACCCCATCCATGATAATTGACCCGAGTCCAACCCATACATCATCTTGGATTACTACACCTTTTTGAGTGGCTTGAATTTCTCGTGAGGCATCCAGTCCTGTTTTGATCATTGGCGTGCCAATGATTTCGATCAAATGATCACCGCCGGTAATTGCAACTTTTGGAGCGAGTTGGACGTAATTGCCGATCTGAATATTCTGCACACCAAAATAACAATCGTAGCCGATAAAGACATCGTGCCCGATTTTTAGGTCACGAAAACAGACCACGACGCCGCGGTTAAATTGCAGATTATCTCCATAGTTACGAAGGCCGCAGCGGACATTTGCGTAAAGCCAAGTCCTCCAACGGCGCGCGTAACTTGCAAGTCTGTCGTTGGATTTGATTCGTTGTTTGATTATTCCCAACATCAATCTTTGCGGGCTTTTCGCGAGAATACTTGATTTAGAGGATAGTTAAGTTGCACTGTATGTTTTACGGAAGCAGGTCGAGGTTAGGAAGCGTTAATTTTTAAGACACCAAGAATAATAGCCTCTTTAACAGCTTCGGGTGTGAATCGCTCCCGAACCAAATTTAAACAGGAATTTGATAAACTCTCTACGTTGGGAAAGGTTGTCTCAATCGTATTAGCAAGCGATTCGGCGGATTCAAAATCAAAAAATGCCCCAGTTTCATCTTTGATAATCGCTGAGACTTCCGGAGGGTGATTCATTCCTCGGTTTTCTTCGGTAATAACAGGGATGCCGGCAGCCATGTACTGAATGGCAGAGAGACCGGCCCAGGAGGGAATCACGCCAATGTCAGCATCAGCTAAAAACGGAGTAAGCTCGTCATCGTATTTTGCCCCGTGAAAACGAACGACATCATTGACCTCAAGGGCGGCTGATTTCTCCTTTGTGGCTGCTAATTCAGGGCCGTCTCCTACAATGTCAATCACCAAAGAAACGTTCCGGTCTTTTAGGATTGCCGCGGCTTCGATCAAAAGATTCATTTTTTTATCGCGATACAGCCGACCGATGTACAGCACGCGCATCGTGCGATCCTTTTTCGCAACTCGCTGGTCACTACTAGATAACTTGTAATCGCCATCATTTAGACAATTCCAAATCGTTGTCATCGTGGATGGATTAACGCCCGCCTTTTCTAACCTTAAACGACCAACTTCATCATAAGCAAGAATTCCATCGGCATGTTTATAGAAAAACAACCGCAGCCATCGACCTAAAAAGCCCTGTCCGGAGAGCGTCGCATGGCTCCACCAGCAGACTTTGACTCTCAGGATTTTTGCGATGAAAAATAGCGGGAAGCTTGAAAGGATATGCGGATCGGCTCCCAATAAAATTAAGACATTTGGCCGTGTCCGAATCAAATTCACAATGGCTCCCCATTGCCAAACTAGAAAGTGCATTTGGGTTATGTTGATGACAAAGTTCTTAATCCACTTAACTTTTAGTGGAGGCTGCGGGTCAAAGTTGCGCATCTTTTGATACGGCGATTTTTGGCCACAGCAGATGGTAAAGTCAATTCGAGGATCTGAGGCGATTCGATTGAAAACTGACTCGCGGTAGTGAATCAACGTCAAGTATTGCAGGACAACAACTGGTCTTGTTTCTAAGTCTGAATTGAGTTCGTTTGGTTTGGGCATTTTAGTTAGAAACAATTAGCGAAAACAAATGTTTTGTTGAATGCTAACCGAGGTATATCGATAAATTTCGCTTGGGAATCCAACACGGTTGGCAGGATGCAATTGCTTTTAAGAAAACCAAGTTGTTGTTGGAGAAGAGGTGAATTCCAGCCATTGCTCAAGCTGTCCAAAAGCGACATTCAAGTAGGCGTCTTTTTGCCTAATGGCGTTAAGTTACTATTGGGTAATTGCTGACTAATAACATATTGTCTGTTTTCTTGTTTGTTCTTTTTTAACAACCTTGAGTGAAGCCAGCCAATGCTCAATGCAAAGCAAAAAATGGTGGAAGCTGAACCGAGCAAGCTCCCTTGCTTGAAAGACAGCAGTAGGTTGAATGTAAAGATGGCAAAGATAATACCGATGTTTACCCTGACTTCAGGAGGAAGGTTAGGCGTGCTCATTAAACGGAACGCTTGCCGGACCGTAATTGAGATGATTGCAAGCAGTAAAGTAAAGCCGACGATTCCCTCTTCTACTAGGGTTTCGCCTAAGACAATATGGGGATAGATGTTGAGATACTTAAAGGAGCTTGACGAACCGATTCCGAAGATCCATGCCGTTGGGCCGGCAGAAATCCAGTGTTTCATTACTTCTTTCAGCATATCGAAACGCCCAATTTGATCTTCCATCATCCGGTGATATTGCCATCGAGTCGTTAATTCGGTTCGTTCGACAAAGATAACGATGGCAAAAGTAGCGATCCCAATAGCCACGATGGCGAGGATGGTTGATCGTCTGGCTGCGACGCCCGCAATCAGCGGAAGGAATATCGCACTAATGCCTACAAAAGCAATTACTTGGCCGCGGGAGCCGCTACTGTACATCGCAGTAACACAAAATCCGACAAAGCAGAGTTTTAGAAGCGAATTAAAGTTCCATAATTTTTTGCCCCAAATCGAAAACAGCGAGGCAAAGCCAACATAGGCCGAAAATGAAGCGGCTGCCAAAGGGTTAGCCTCGACAGCTTTTCCCTGAACTGAATCGATAATGATTCCTCGCATGCCAATCGTGCTCAGGTTGATCGCAATGACAATGAGAATTCCGAAATAGATTAAGACGGTGATCGCTGTATTTAGCTGTTTGGCATTAATTAAACACAACGGAGCTAACAGGCAGAACGTAATTATATAAGGGAGTTGCAGCTTCAGCCTGTCGAATGTGTCTATCTGGCTTTGGCTCCAAAAATATGAGAGCGCGCAATACGCAATAAGAATCAAATAGAGCCATAATTGTTTTGGAATTTTGAGTTTTCGATACTTACCCCGGATAATCCCCCAGCCAATGGTTAATCCTACCAGGCCTGCAATAAAAAAATTAACAAACGATGAATTGGAAACCAGAAATTGGTTGCTCTGTTGCAGGACCGATTCCAGCGCGATCATCGACCACGCTAAAGCAGCTGCGATTCCAGGTTTCCCGAGCACGCCCACCGCGAGCACGAAAAGTGAAATTAGTATGATGGAAATTATTATTTGAAGCATTAGTTTAAAGCCGTTGAGCGCAACGATATTTTGCTGAGAATGTTTGTGCTAATTTTCAACGGCCTTCCATTCTATTCCGCGATTCGTTGTACGACACCATGAAGCATTTCCTGGGCGAGTATGGCTTGGCGATTTGTATTTGTCTTTAAAGTTTTTAAATGAAGGTCGTAGTTGGACGTTAATTGTTTGATCGCATTTAATAATTCAGGCACCCGAAAGGGTGGGTTCCAGACTGGCAGGTCTGGGATTAATAGTTGCGAGGCTAGTTTGAGTTTTTCGTCGATGTTGATGCAAATAGCTGGTTTGTTCAAAATTGCCCCAAAAACTGCCGCGTGATACCGTGCGGTAACAAAAAAGTCAAAAGCGTTTAGGCTTTCAATGAACGAGGGGACGGATTCTTTGTCGGGTTGCCAGACAAGCGGGGTTTCGCCTCGTTTATTCAGCCACGATTTCCAATGGCGATCTTGTGGCTCTGCAAACAAAACATAGGTGACCGTTAGCCCATCTCGCCGCATTTGCTCGACAGCCAATTCAATTTGCTCGCAATATTTGTTTCCCTCTTCAGTGTGCTCCCAGTCGCGCAACACAACGGCAACTTTATTGGGAGTAGTTGCGTTGTCAACTTTTTCTAATTTGTAAAATCCTGGAAAATAACAGATGTCAGCGCCCAGAGCATGCTGCTGTAAATTCCAAGAATCGCAATAACTTTTGCTTTTGATATCCCTCACAACCACATGTTCATATTGGCTAAGGGTTGAGCTGGCTTGGTTTTCAGCATTTTCGTTTGCCGAAAATGGCCCAAGTCCAATTCCTACCGCGATCTGACGAGCAGCATTTGGATTAACGTGTTGAAAATTTGGGCGTGTCTTCAGCAGACGATTTTTAATTTTCCCAAATAACAGATGAGGAGATTTTAATTCAGTCAGGATTTTTTGAGCTAACGCCGGTTTGCCGTCGAATGGGAACCAGTAAAACTGAGTGCCACCACCAAGAATGAAAAAATCACACCTCGACTCAGTTGTTGAAAATGCAACCGGTTGACCAAGTAGATGCTCAATATAGCGAGCCGTCGGGCATGCCAGCGAAATATTTGCTTCTGGAAGATTCTCTGTTAAAAACCTAAAGAGAACGTATAGCAAAGCATCGTCACCGAAATTGGAATATCCGTAACCACCACGAATAATAATCGATTTTTGGCTCATCGTTGGGTGTTGTCTTTCTCAAGCATAAAATCTAGAGGGTTTGCTTTGGCGATGTGTCTGATGAGATTTCGAATTTCTATTTCCTAGCTATGAATAAGAGCAGATTTTTCGAGTGTAAATTTCTTATAAATTGTCTTCAAAGCCAAGCCAATGAAACTGGCAGAGGCCAGCAAAATGAGTAAACGAACGGGTACAGAAATATTAAATTGAAGTTGCAGGAAGACAATCAAACCCAGGAGGCTCCAAATCGCCATGGCGGGAAGACAAACGACCAATCTTCGGTTACAGACACCCTGCATGATAAAAATTGGAATGAAAATTACTGTGTTGACTAGGTATGCTGAAACGGCAGCAGACGACCGGCCAATCGCGCCCAAGTCCTGAAGTAGAAATGCAAATACAATGAGCGTCACGCCCCAGACGAGACTGCTTAAAAAGCTAAGCCAAACTCGATGCTTGGCGATTACATCCCGGGCAATGCCTTGTTTAGATGCGATGATAATTGCAGTAACGCACTCGAAAACACCAACGATTCGTAGCGAGTCGCGAGCAAATTTATCGCCCCATATCAGGTTCAGTAATTCAGGAAATATCAGTACCGGTAGAGTGACTGCCAGTCCGATAGCCCAAGGCAAAAGAATGTTAACTGCTTCAAATGCTTTACTTCCCTTTGCGATGTTTTCAACACAGTAGGGAAATAGTACTTGGCCAAGAGTTAAGTTAATTGTTTGAATCATTAAATTGATCTGCAACGCTGCAAAATAGACACCCAGTTCGGCAAGCCCCTCTTCTGATTTAGCGAAAATCGAGTCGGCAAGCCAGTTCATGGGGCCTATCATTAATCCCGATAACACCAAAGGCAGCGAAAAACAAAGCATCGTGCGGGCCGTTTTGGGCATTTCCCTAAATGAAAATTTGAGCTGACGTTGTCGGCAGATCGAATAGAGTCCCCATGCCATCAGAGCATTCTGAATCATTGCCGCTAGAAAAAGGCCTACAATCGCCCCTTCGACGTGGTAGTAATACGTGGCGGTCAAGATCAGCGGTAGCGCAATGACGCCTGTCACCATTTGTGCGATAGCTGTCTTGAGAAATTCTTTGAAACCTGCCAATGCTCCAAAAAGAGCAGACGTGAGCGAAATTCCGATGACTAAAAGGCAGCCAATCTGTAGTTTCGAAGTAAGTTCAATTTTTCCAACTTGACCGGCGATTAAACTGGCACAAAAGAAAATTGCGATTGCAATCGAAAGCGCTAAAATGCTGACAAATGAGAGGCCAAACAATAAAAAGCTGGCGGTCGATTTCGCGTCCTTTTCTTGAAACTCCGAAATGAATTTTGTGAGAGCGCTGCCCGTTCCGAAACCCGCTAACGAGGTAAAAGAGTTAATTGTCGACCGCACATAACCGAGTTCTCCAAAGCTTTTTTGGCCAAGAAGGCGACCTGCAAGTGTGATCGCAATGAACAAAGAACACTTGTGAATTACACCACCGGCAACGTTCCAGACGACACTTCGAAAAATGGGCTTTTTTAACAGTCGTTCAAATTTTAGTTTTCTAGATGTCATCACTGGATACGTGTAAATCGGAAATAACTAATCATCACCGAAATGACTCGTACACCTCCGCGGTCAATCGGGCAACGTTGGCCCACGTGTAGTCTTTGCCAATCCGCAGACTCAAGTCGCTAGGTTGAGTTTGGTCAATGCACTTAATAATCGCTAACTCAAGAGGTCGAAGTTTTTTAGGCTGGACATACTCAACGTCATTTTGGAAATACTCTCGGGTACCACCAACTGGCGTGATAATAATATTAGATCCACAAAAACCGGCCTCCAGAGCGGCTAGACCGGGAGTTTCAAAATCGCTGGGCAACGCAAGGATGGTGCATTTTTGAAAAAGCTCAGCAAGGCTAGGATCGCCGTGTGGAATGACCCCCAAGTATTTAATTAAATCCGGATTGTCATCGACAGCCTGTCGAATTTTTTTTCCGGGGCCGCGTGTGGAATTCGCGCTGAGGCTTCCGACAAGTATGCAGCGGATTTTTAGTTTGAGACATGCTTGAACTACTAAATCGAAATTTTTTCTTGGATCATCGATTCGGCCGACACAGAGAACAAACGGTTGATCAAAAAGTGTTTGATCTTTGCGGTAATTCTGTTTTTCAACGAGCCAATCCGTATCGACCCCGTTTGGAATGACAGTGGTCTTTTCAGCGTCTAAGCGAATTGTCTCGTAGCAATACTCAGCTTCAAACTGAGTGTTGGGTAAAGCTGCCCCGCAGAGTTGTGCCTGCTTTCGAGCGCAAAGCGTATCATTCACTAAATGGAAAGGGTTTCGCTCCAGCAAATTATGAACGTAGCGGTATTGAAGGCGGGAAAATCGACTTAACGTGCCTCGTAAAAAAATGGTGGACAAGGCAAATGGTATTCCTTGATTGGCAAGAGAAAGGGTATCCATGTAGGTCTCAAGTCCCGCCCGCCAAACATGACCGCAAAGATATTCTGATGCGTGATATGCTTTCGTTCTCGAAAACATTTCGATCTCGTAGCCCATTTTTTCAAGTTCAACTTGCGTGCGCCTTACTTGTGTTTGAATACCACCACTGGGTAGGTATTGTGTTGGGGCGACAATGAATAGTACTTTGTTCGACATGATTAAAAGTTATGCGGTCGTTTTATTTAAAGACTGGAAGTGTGATTCCACGGGGTGAAAGCTTTTGAAGTTATCGATGAAAATTAATCCGGAGATTTATTTTTTAACTTCGATTTCGACAGGGACACTCGCAATCAATTCGTTCTCAAGCGACACGTAGCCTTGTACATTGAATCGGCCAAGGCCAAGCAAAGATGCTTTGATTTTTAACGGTTCTCCATTTCGAATCTGACCAATCACTCGGGAGTTTTGCCGAATCTCGATTGGGTTTTCAGTTTGAGATGAAGCTGAGATTTCTAGAAATTTGTCCGACGCTAATTTGTTTTGATTTACCTCGATGGCGAGCTTGAACCCTGATTTTCGGACCCAGAATTCGATCTTTTTTGTTTTGGTCGTTTTCAACAATGAGTTACTCACTGCGATAATACGCATCTCGTGATAACCTTCAGAGAGTCCTTCAATCGAAATGGAAACCTGTCCGGATCTCGAATTGCTTTTTATGAATTTTCCATCGATTAAAAAATCGTAAGAGCCGATTGGAGGACTGCCGGAGCTTTCGGTGAGGTTCAGTGTTATGTCTTCGGTTTGCACGGAACGATTTTTGAGTCCCTTTACCGAGAACTTCGGGAAGTTCCCGAATGGGCAGCAAAGGGGGTCGCCGACGATTAGGAGCTGGAACGGAGAATCAACTGATTGGTAAAAAGCTTCCGCCATGGTGGAGCCACGTGCGTAATGAACCTGAAGGTTTGCGTTGGGGAATTTCGCCGGAATGGCATAGGGTTCATAAACGGCGCCGCTGGCTCCTGCAGCGCCTGCATTAAGATAGTCGGTGATTTTTGTTTGACCGGATTTTGCCCACCAGGCACCGTAGCTTGTAAGATTGTCGCATAACGCGCCGCTTACGAATTGGCTTTTTGATTTTTCCCAATCGATCGTTGGGCTGCCCAGTGTGGCGCCAAGGATGCGTTTTTCGTTTGTTGGAAAAAGCTGATTTGAAACTTCGACATCGAATCCCATTTGCGACAATTCTTTGGCTGCGAAGTTGAACTGGGAATGGCGGATGGTGGAACGAATATCTTTATTCTTTGAGAAAAAGAACTTTCCTCTGGGATGACTGCCATCCGCTTTGCAGCTGGACTGGATTTGCTTCAAAGCTTGGTCAAGTGTGGAGCCATTTTTCCCGGTAACCGCCAGCATCGTCGATAAAATATATCGCTGGCCTTGTGATTCTGAGCCGTTGATCCAGCCATTTTTTCCCCAGTAATCGTTTGA
>JAALLA010000007.1 GCA_011087765.1 Pirellulaceae bacterium | reverse complement strand
TATTATTTGCGGAAATACAAACCAAAGAAACGTCTGTATTTGTCGGACAAGCGATGGACCTGCAACTAAAGATATGGATCAAGCCATACCACAATCAAAAGTATGACCTTACCGTTTCAGCCGCAGACATGTTTCGACTTGTCAAAGAGACTACCCATTGGGGACCATTCCAAGACACGTTCGAGCAAATTTCAAAATCTGAGGTAACCCTTCACAGTCGTGAAGTCTTTCGCGACTCCCCAGATGGCAAGCCACAAAAGTATTATCTTTTCGAAATTGAAAGCCAATATTACCCGACCAGCGAAGGGCGAATAAGTCTTGCCGATGTTAACATCAAATTTAATTACCCTACCGAATTGTCGCGTTCCCGCGATCCATTTGATCAGTTCTTTCAGAACTCGCCCTTTGGCCGGAGTTCTTTCCAAAACGACTTTTTCGACGCATTCAATCCTTCGTCCTTTGGAAATTCGCTGGCGATTTCGCGTACTCGTCCAATTTCAACTGCCCCCGATATCGCATCCGTTGACGTCCTCCCAATTCCAACGGAAGGGCGACCTGTGAATTATCGCGGCGCGGTTGGTAGTTACCGAATGGTCACGCAAGCCAGTCCGACACAAGTAAAATCGGGGGATCCGATTACACTAAAAATCGGAATACAGGGTACTGGACCCATGAAATTAGTACAGGCTCCACCTCTCAACACGCTCCCAGCATTAACCAAAGATTTTAAAGTCTCAGAGGAACCCCTTGCTGGCATCGTCGAAGGAGACATCAAAGTCTTTACGACGACGATTCGCCCAAGGACCGCCAGCATCACAGAGATTCCATCAATTCCATTTAGCTTTTTCAACCCAGACACCGCGCAATTCATTTCTGTGCAAACTGCCCCCATTCCAATCATTGTTAACAAAGCAGACGAACTTGCCTTGGATTCAATCGTTGGAGTATCGGGAAGTAGCCTGGAAGTTGGATCCCAGCCAACTCGGAACAAATTGGATCTCAACAATGTTCAGGAGATCAGCTTTGATTCACCACAACCAGCACTAGCAAATCCCTCCATCATTTGGCTGTTCTTATTCGCTCCTCCAATTGCACTTGGAATTTTCATTGGATTCAAAAAAATTCGACCACACCGCCCACTGCTGACATCGCGTTCTTGCCTAAGAAAGATAGCCAACGCGAAGACTCCTCACGAGATTTCGAAACAAGTCATGCATTGGCTTGGCCATCAACTCGATCATCGAAGTGACACACTTACGCGACCAGAAGCAATTGCCTGGCTTACTCCTCGCATCGACAATTCGACACGTTTGGAATTAGACAGCCTGTTAATGGACTGTGAAAACGCAACTTTTAATGGAGGGCATGCGATTTCCCTGGCGCCGATAAAACAAAACGCTGTGCAGATCATTAAAAAAATCAAAGCACAGTTACCGTGTTTCTCTCTTGAGCTCAAGGGACAGCGGCTACGCCAACTTGCAGTTGTCGTACCGCTGGCCCTCGGGTTCTTTTTGGCCACGATGCTACTAACAAAATTAGTCAACTCAACTCAATTGCCGCAGTCTGCCTCCAGTTCTCAGTCACCAGCGGATGCAAACATTCCTGTTACTCAACTGGATTCAATACAAAAAACAGAAATTTTTGAGACTGCGAATCGTGACTATAGTCACGGCAATAAAATTAAAGCAAAAGACACTGCCGAAGCTGCTGCTTTATTCTCGAATGCTATTGAGAATTATCAACTGCTCGTTGATGCCGGGGTTCAGAACACGGATTTATTCCTAAACTTAGGGAATGCCCATCTACAGAATAATGCGATTGGATACGCCATCGCTAATTACCAAAAATCTCTTCGCCATTCTCCGTTTAATCAACAGGCAAGTCAGAACATGCAAATCGTTTTAACGGCAACGGATTCTCAAAAATCAGGCGTCAATGCTTTGTCGACGACTCTCAATTGGATTTCCAGGTTACCTTCCTCCATCGGAATTACAGTCCTGCTATTAAGCTGGACCGTCATTTGTGGCTTAACCGCATTTAAATTCTCAGTTCCTTTCCGGGGTCTTAAACCTGTCTTTACTACTGCTGCATTATCCTTGTTAATTGGGATAGTAATGATCCAAGGCTCAAATTCATTTCGCTCAATCGAAAATAAGGCAGTCGCTGTGGCTAGTGAGATAACCATATTTCAGGGCAGTAGCGAATCCACTCCTTCCATCATGACATCCGCGATTGCCGAAGGTGAGTCGGTTCGAGTTCTCAAAGAACGTGGTAAATGGTCAAAAATTGAATCTGCTTCGGGAGTCCAGGGCTGGGCTCGGTCTGAATTATTTGAAAAAGTTTAAAAAGCCAGACAACGCAAATTCTTCCATAGCTACCTATAGTGAACCTGCAATCAAACGTGTTAAATTGGTTGGTTTCAGTTGGGAGTGAACCACCATGCGGTTGTTTGAGGGCACAGAATTTGATCGACCTCCTCGTTGTGAGAAGTGTGAACTGCTCGAGGCGGAGTGCGTGTGCGTCTCCGCTCCGCCACCCCCAATGCCTCCCGAGGCTCAAACGGCAACAATAAGCGTAGAAAAGCGTAAAAAAGGGAAATGGGTCACCGTCATTAACGGCTTGTTTGATGGGCATCCGGGGAGCCACTTCAAGGAACTTCTAGCCCAATTAAAAAATCAATGTGGTGCTGGAGGCTCGATTCAGGAACATCGGATCGAAATTCAAGGGAACCATCAAGAACGCCTACGCTCGATTTTAAAAGCAATGGGCTTCAAAGTCCGCCCATAAATTTACGGGACAACTCGTCGCAAAGGCACGACTGACTAAAAATTGAATGAAGATTCAATTACAATAAAACCTCTAAATTGTCCTAGTCGAGCTTTGTCCGATGAATCAATCTGCAGAAAATTCCAATCATCCCAAAACCTTTGAACTTGAAATCAAAGATGCCCAAGTCATCTTCGATACTGTCTGGGAATCACTAGAAGAAGAAGTCGGCCACCAAAACCTCCGCTTCCCAAAAGAGCTGATTTTGCTCGGAGGTGCTCCCGGTTCCGGTAAAGGCACACACACGCGGTTTATAATGCGATCGCGAGGACTTACCTGCCCGCCGATCATCATTAGCCAACTCTTGACGACGCCCGAAGCAACGCGCATCAAAGACATGGGGCAAATGGTGGGAGACACCGAGGTCATAGGGATCCTCTTTCGTGAGCTCTTAAAAGAAAAATACAGAGACGGTGCTTTGCTCGATGGCTTTCCTCGGACGAGGGTCCAGGTCGAGTGCCTTAAGATGCTGGTCGATCAAATCGATCAATTGAATAATGAGTATGCCGATACTGAATGGGCAATCCACTTTCGCCGGCCCATAATTCACGCCATGGTGCTGTTTGCCAGCGAACAAACAAGTATCGAAAGACAGTTATTTCGTGGTCGACAGATTGCCGAACACAATCGCAAGGTAGAAGAAACTGGTGTCGGAGAAATTCAGGAACTTAGGGGCACAGATCTCGAGCACGTCAAAGCAGCGCAAAGGTATCGTGTCTTTAAAGAGCAAACTTGGGATGCCTTGCGTTCCTTGAAAGAAATATATCACTATCACTTTATCAATGCCGAAGGGCCGATCGATGAAGTTGAATCAAATATCGTAAAGGAACTCCAATATCAAAGTTCGCTGGAACTCGATCCAAAGACATTTGATCACTTAAGCCCTCTTCCGCTTGCAGAAGAAATTACAATTCACGCCAGGCAAGAGCTGGTCAAACGTCTTGATAGCTATGTCCTCTCACACACCGAGTTGTTCACAGAAATCATTGAGATCATTGACAGTAAATTCATGCCCATCGTTACGCGGCACGCCCTGTCCGGACGTGCGAATGTCAATTCCGAAGATCGAATTTTTGAAAACCCAATTGCAATTTCAATGCTAATCGATATTTTTTCAGAGCGAGGATTTCATGCCATGGTCGACAAACGGATCCAGGAAGTGCCTGAAAGTGTCGACCTCAGCACCGGTCAAATTTCGTGTCGTCAAAAAACAGTGTTCCGCATTCAAATTCACTTTGAAGGATCATCCATTCGACGCGGATAATTCATGCGGGATTGACGAAGGAGCGGACTCTTTGTTCTGGCTTCCCCCAGTCTTCCTCAACAGAAATCATTTCGCCGACTCAACTTCCCCTGAAATTAAATTGGCCTTCTTGATTTCACTATCGTTGAAATAAACCGTCTCGAGTGCCGGCAGTGCAGCCAATTGCTCCAATCCCGCCTTGGTAACTTGAGTGCGATTGAGACCCAATCCGGTTAACCGTGAGAGCCCAGCGAGTAACTGCAGATCATCGTCACCGACTCCACAATCAGCTAATTGAATTTGCTCTAAATTCGGCAAGCCCTTTAGAATTTTCAGCAAGTCTATTGAAAAGTCATCAGGAGAAAATTCAATTGCATAAACACCGCTCTCGTCTGAACGCTTCAACAAAGTAGTATTTTGACGCACTAATTGAAAAATCGAAACGGGATCATCCAGCGCACATCCGGCGATGCCTGAAGAGTTCATTTCAAAAAACTGGCGAGCCGTCAGCTCCTCCAATTTTTTTCGGGAATTGATTTGATAGTAATGACTCGAAACAGCCCAGCGTGGATCTCGAATATGCAACTTATCTCCAACGCTCCCCGTAAGAACGAAGTAATCTCGGTATGAATTTTGGACATTCGGGAATGGAAACTGAATATCGTCCCACACTTCAAGTGATTCAACACCTTCCGCTCTGGAGGCGAGTGCTATAGGCAAATTGCCGGAATAGAGTGCGTGTGCAAAGCAATGTCGAATCAGACCGAAATACATCCCCACTGGCACGATTAGCATTGCCACCACCAACACGCGAGGGACAGGCGAAGTTGGAAAAACCAATGCAGACTGTACCAGGTCCGGACCTTTGGTCTCCGCATTGCGAAACAGCCAAGCTCCCACGATTGCAGTACATAAATTCCAGGGGATTACACTGGTGTTCCAACCAATGCACAAAAGGAAAATAACGATACTGCAATGCAGACCAATGCAGCCTAACATCACCTGCCTCGGTCTGGTCCAGGCTGCGATGGCTAAACCAAGCTCACCTAATCCAATCAACAATGCAAATCCTTGATACACTCCGTCAGGATTTACACGAGTCTGAGAGAGAAGGCCGTAACTAACATGAGTAAACCATTCGGATGAACCTAATTTATGAATGCCAGCCCACAGCCACATCGAAATTAGAAACCATAGACATAAACGACGCGCTGGCACCCAAACGCACGCCGCCATCATGAATGTAATCGCGATCACTTGCGGCTGACAACGAAATTGATCCATCCCAATCGCCACTCCCAACGTGAGCAAAAACCCAACCATTCCATATTTTCGTGGACTGATTAAGACAAAGGCCAAACTGATAAGGAGCATGAGACCACAAGATAATTGCGGGGTCATCGCAATCCACGGTAGATTCGGTGGAAATTCTCTTGCTTGCCATGCCGGCCAGGTAATCAAAATAGTCGCGACTTGCGAAAACACGGTGACAACTAGGAAACAGTAGCTCTCTAAGCCAATCTGTTTAAACCCCCAGCCTGCATCCTTCAAATCACCCTCGCTTGCCCCTGCGCGAACTGCAGATTTTCTTTTGGATTTCTTCGAATTCCTACCCATCGTTTTCTCACCTAACCAGCGTTCGCAGAAAACCCCTTGCCAACCGGTTATCATTAAATCGAAAAGCACGAAACAAGGTCAAGGTCAGCGCTATCACCAACGAGCCATTCAATCAAAAAACTGACATAAATCTTGAAAGGAAGGCAAATTTTCAAAACCACCTTGTTCAATTTGAACCGTTACCTGACAATCAGACCATCTCGCCCATACGACTAAGAACGTCATCATGCATCTCCAAATTTTTGAAATCTGTGCAGTCATTATCGTATTATCTGCGTTATTCGGATATCTGAATGCAAGGTTTTTAAAGCTGCCCAACACGATCGGCTTAATGATCGTTTCTATTTGCTTCACCGGATTTTTATTCGTCAGCACGATCTTCACTGATTTTTTCTTTGACACGGCTCATCAATTCATCAATCAAATCGACTTTCAGGAAGTACTCTTGGAAGTCATGCTCGGTTTTTTGCTATTCGCTGGTGCAATGCATACCAATTTTGACCAACTCCGTGTCCAAAGGTGGCCAGTCCTGGTTTTCTCAACACTCGGGGTTCTCGCCTCAACTCTGATCTGCGGAGTTTTAACCTATTTTGGTTTTCGCCTCCTGAGTATCGAGCCTAGGTTCATTCACTGCCTTTTATTCGGTGCTCTCATTTCCCCTACGGATCCAATCGCTGTCTTAGGGATTCTCAAACAAGCCGGGGTTCCGAAAAAACTCGAAACTAAAATTGTTGGCGAATCCCTCTTCAATGACGGCGTGGGAGTCGTCGTTTTTTTGACAATTTTCCATCTCGCAAGTGGCGCCTCGGTAACCGAACACGGCACCCATTCGCAATTTCAGCCTCCTGTTAAATCTTATTCCGCAGTGACCTTCCAGGGAGCCAATCAATCAACTTCGGCAATCGAGTCGGGTTTCCCTGCAGACCACCAACAAGACGAAACTGAAGCCTCACACGAAATTGAAGCCTCACACGAAACTTCCCAGACCACTGCCTCACCCAGTGTCATGGATCAGATCAAAGGCGTTATCAAATTATTTTCATGGGAAGTTCTCGGTGGAATCATACTTGGCCTAACTCTCGGTTACCTTACTTTCCTCTTACTCCGATCGATCGATGACTATGAAATCGAAGTCCTAATAACCCTGGCATGTGTGACTGGCGGATACGCGTTAGCGACCGCCCTACATCTTTCCGCTCCCCTCGCCATGGTTGTTGCTGGCCTGATCGTTGGTAATGACACCGTACGAGGAACCGCGATGTCTCAGCAAACAGAAATGTATGTCAACCGTTTTTGGGAACTGATGGACATTCTCCTCAATGCAATCCTATTCGTTCTGATTGGACTCGAACTGCTCATTCTTAATGACAGTATCACCTTGACATTTATTTACGCCGCAGGCATGGCAATCGTTATCGTGCTGCTATCCAGATTCCTATCGCTATTAATTCCAGTCCGATGCTTTGCAAAAAAACTGGAATTCGTTCCACACACTACAACTATCATGACTTGGGGCGGACTTCGCGGGGGCATTTCGATCGCACTTGCTTTGTCACTAACCGCCGAAATGAACAGAGATTTATTTCTAACAGTTACCTACGGTGTGGTCATTTTCTCAATTATCGCGCAAGGTCTGAGCGTTGGAAAACTTGCCAAAGCACTGATTGGCATCGAAGCAGACGACCATTCGGAATCGACTGAAACCGCTCACTAGCAACAAACACCCAAACCGTTGTTCGTTTACGGATCAACCAGCTCTCCAAAAAACAGCCCGTTCAGAAACACTCGGCTTGTCGCTTTCCAAAACCCGCGGAAATTCGGGTCATCAGCCATCAGGATAAAGCGGCCTTTTCCTTTTGGCTCGACCACCACGCTCGCGGCCCCCTTAAACCGTTCGATATTTTCAGCCGAGCAATAACCAGCCATCAGAGGCGTTTCAGAATCGTAAACCACTGGATTGCAGTATGGATTTTCCGACGGCTCTAAAAATCGGGCGTGGTTTCTAAAGACGGCCAAGGATTGATCCTTAAAACCAAAAAGGAGAGGGTGGGACGGATCGATTGTCGTTTTGAAGATCGCACCGCTAATTAATTTCAATGCTCTTTCGGTCGCTGCGGAATCAAATGGCTTTTGAATTACGGGCGTGGCGGTTGCTGCAGGAGTCAAGCTCGCTCCAGACCCCAGTTCCCGCTGCACCGTTGCCGCAAGACTGCCAATCGCTAAGACAGTTCCTCCCCCCTCAGCAAAATCTTCGATTTTTTCCCAATGCCCACTTGCCAAGGCTCCACCCGCCAAAACCAACGTCGAGTAATCATCAAGTCGAGACTTGGAAAAATCGCTGGACTTCAGCAACGTTACCGGCATGCCAATTTGAGTATCGAGCAAATGCCAGACTGAACCGGCGGAATAAAAAGATGTGCCCTTACCAACAAGCAGGGCGACTTTTGGAGCTTTCAGGACAACAAAGTTCGAACTACCCAAATCCGGCCCTGTCACACTTAACCCTGTCGTTACCGGCGACACCCTTGCACCTCGTTTGACAGCTTCTTTCAAGACCCGGTCGATTGCAATGTGTTTGGATTTTTGATTCTTAGAAATTACCGCAAGCGTCCCATAACTAAACTTTTCCGGTTCTCCATCACCAATTCTCATCGTAAATGTTTTTTTTGCGACTCGGACATTGACGTTCGCCTGCAGCAGTTTATTCAACACCCACGGACCAATATCGTCTTTGAAATCGATCAGATACCCAAGGTCTTCCTCAGACATCTCGAACTGCTTGGCATTGGCAAACTTTTGCATCTTGAACGGCACGAGGGCATCCAGTTCAAAATCGTGCTTCAACGAGTGCTGATTCAATCCGTAGGCCAACGGCAGCGTCCAGCTAGACACATCGTAGAACACATTCTCTTTAAAATCAGTTCGTCTCATTAGGAGCGATTGGAGAAAACGAAATTCAGCCTGAGCTGTAGGAACGACCAGACTATATTCAGCGGGAAAAACCTCATCACCATAGGCAAAATCTTCCGGAAGAAAATACGATTGTATATCGTGTCGTTTCAATACCGCAGCGAATTCAAGCAACCGCGAGCGATTCTCATGGCTTTGAAACACGTATGCTTTCACTTTCTGCGCCTGAGCTCGCTTCAGTGAATTGAGATAAAACACTTTCTTGTAGTTGTTTAATTTATCTCGCATCGCAGTCGTCGCTCTCAAACTCGACAACGACGCCGTGAATTGATTTGCAACTGTTTCATGAAACCTCAACAGACCATCTTGATTGTTCTGCACAACGCCTCTCGAACTTGCTTGCTCAAACAAGATTCCGACGCTCCCATGCAGGTCCGGATAAGTCGATCCCTTTCCCATGTAGAAATCATCAAATCGTTCCTGAGTAAAATATAAACTTCCACGTTGATCCAGAGCCTTGGCATGAAAGGCGCCGAACTCACGAGTCAATTGCTGGTTCCTTTGGGGAGTCAACGGATTCGTTCTTTGAGGAATGCCCGGTTGAAAAAAGAACGTGGAGTTCGTGCCCATCTCATGAAAGTCGAGCACCACGTTAGGTTTCCACTTGTGATACCAAGTCATCCTCCCTCGACTTTCAGGATGAACCAATGGCAACCAATCTCGATTTAAATCAAACCAGTAATAATTTACGCGACCGGCAGGCCACATTTGATTATGCTCCGCATCCTGAGAATCAGGATTGGGCACGCGGCCACGATACCGATTGACCCAATTCGCAAACCGATTGAATCCATCAGGGTTCAAACTCGGATCTAACAAGATTACACACCGCTCCAACCATTTATTAATTTCTTCGCCTTTGGCGGCAGCCAAATAATAGGCTACCAGCGGCGCACAATTAGTCGCACTCGCTTCGTCCCCATGAACGCCGTATCCCATATTGATCACCGCCGGTAGTTCACTGAGATCCACTCGATCAGAGTTCACTTTGGTCAACTGCCGGTGTGCCTTCTGAATCTCGCCCAACCGTTGCCGGTTTGTCTCAGAAGTGATAGTCAACAGCAACAATGGGCGACCACCATGCGTTGACGCATATTGCTCGATCGAAATTCGAGGTGATTCTTGCGCGAGTAAACGCACATAAGCTGCAACCTGGTCATGAGAAAGATGTCGCTCACCGATATCGAATCCAAAAAACTCACGAGGCGTTGAAATGCCCAGGTTTACTGCCACTCCCTCTGGCCACATTGAGGTTGGTAAATCGTCAGCAGGAACATATTCAAGGGGCGTACCATTTAAGGACTTATCGCTTAGCAAAGCGGAAGGCTGGCCGTCAGAATTCGCACTCGCAACGCCATCCTCTCCACAAATTTGTAAAATCAAAACGACGATCGAAAAGAAAGACAATCGAATAAACTGACGCATGAATGAACTCCAAAACCTCATGAACACAGAGCTAGAAAACCCTGCCAAGAAATACGCGGAACCGTAGCGCTTAATTATAGCCCAAGAAAAACTGCATTTTGGCTAATTTCGATCACGATTAATAAAACCGAACAAAGACTCAAAATCAATTTTTCGCAACCGCTGGGAGAGTAATCCCCCACACTTTTCCTCGGCTTCTGTTGCGCCTAATCGGATTTTGACGGGCCTTCTGAGCAGACCCCGCTGCCGCGGAAACATCGCGATACTTGCCGTGATTGGAACGAGCAATTGACTTCAACTGTTCGCTTCCCTTACCGGAAACTTGCATTCCCAGGGTATTAACAACAATTTTTCGGCGATGAGGTGCGGTTAACAAATTCGTTGTGTTGTCAGTGAAGGCCCCATCGCCCAGCACATAAATGACATCAGGCTTGAGCATCAATGCGGCGTTCATCGCCTCCGCCCCTTTGGTCTTTAGACACATCTCGACTGTGTAAAGCCATTGCCGCAAACGGTCTTTATTCTCCTCCGTTGCGGGGATTAACTTGGTCACTGGCTTCGGATGAAACATCATGTAAGCCGTATCGCTAAAGAAAATCACATGAAACTTTTGCTTGGGAGTCAGATTACTAACCGTCTTACTCAACTCGTTAAGGGCGGTTTCAAATTTACCTTTTGTCATGCTATTGGAATTATCAACAACAAAGACAACTTTTTGGGCAGTCTGTTTTGCCCCAAAAAACGTTGTCGTTCCAACCTCTTGCCCCATCTCTTCAAGGCCCTCCACCAATTCTCCCAATCCTACATCGAGATCCAAACTCTCAAATGAATCGGCCAGCGTATTGGCAACCATGGAATTTACCGCAGGCAGGGAAAGCTCGTTTTCCGAGATGACCATTTCTTCCATCGAGGAGTCTTCTTCAAATTCTACTTCTTCGTAATCGACCACCTCCATCTCTGTGAACACCTCAGCATAATCATTTGCGTCGACGTTCAAGACCAGACTTTTTTCCGATGTCCGAGCGAAGGTAAAGATCGCTAAAAATAAAATGAGAGTGACATGGACTAAGGTAGAAACAAGCCAGGAAGGCATCGCTTCTAACAGACCTGAGAAATCATAGGCCGCTGACTCAGCATTATCCTGTTCGGCGGCGTTGCTTGCGTCGCCGGAGTGAGTCTTTTCTTTTTGCGAAGAACGTGCAGTCAACTTGCGATTCTCCCTAGGAAAGAGGAACCACCACGATGGTGATGGAGTTGACCATTATGAATGGGAGGATTCACGAAAGGAACCCTCAAATTAAAATATTTGTGATGCCGATTTCATCCCTTCCCGATTCTCGGTACTCATTCACCCCGTCCGTTCGCGACAAATCCAGACGCACAATACTCGGTACTTTTTCACCAGCTGCTCAAAACTTGCTCCACCAACACATCTCAAATTACTCACCACTTACAGTCGATTGGGCGCGGCAATCAGCCCGCACGACAATCCGTCTAGGTAATCTAGAAAAGCGCATCGGATTAACCTGCTAATCGTGACCAATAAACAAGAAAGAAAATTAGTGGAGTAATCCGCCGCATAACGGCCATCATCTTTGGGTTAGTAAAGCAACTAAAAGCGAACTGACAACCATTAATGACAAATTGCAGACGTTAACCTGTTCTTTTTTATCGCTAAACAGTTGAATTGGTCGACGCCGGTTATCAAACTGTCCCCAGGAGAAGTGTTCATTAAAGATCGGTTGGGAAACGAGCAATGAATTTTTCGAAAAAACGCCTGTCGTTGCGGAATTTACCAAGACGGCGTTCAGCATTCACGTTAGTCGAACTACTCGTGGTCATTGCAATTATTGGCATCCTACTGTCGATGCTATTGCCAGCCGCCCAAAGCGTGCGGGAATCTGCTCGACGGACCAAGTGCATGAATAATGTCCGCCAACTAGGCATTGCCTTGCACAATTTTGAATCTGCCTTCAAGACGTTCCCACCTGCTTTCACCGATGGCCATAGCTGGACAGGCATCGTTTTGGATTACATCGAGCAGGCGAATGTGGCGGATCTTTACGATCGGAATTACCCCTGGCACCACGCAAAAAATCAAGATGCAATTTCTACCGTGGTTCCCATGTTTCTTTGCCCATCCAATCCCAATGGAAGGCCATTTTATCACGATAAAATCGGAAACGGTAAAATCTCAGCGGTTATGGACTACGCCGCGATCACTGGAGTCGCTCCGGTAGTTTACCGAGCTGGCTATGCCGAACCGGTAAGCTCATCCAAGGGGGGACTTTCAGGTGGAAAAGGAACACAAATTCGTGACATTAGAGACGGCCTCTCAAACACTCTGATGATCACTGAGGATGCCGGCCGTCCAGTCCACCACCTAAGCACTGGTTTTGGGCCCGACAACCTGCGCGTCGGAGGCGGTAATTTAAGCGTCTTCAATGCCCGCGTACGCGGTGCCGGCTGGGCAGACAATGTCAACACAATTCCAGTTCACGGGTTTTCCGCTGATGGATTGACCTGCCCCGGGCCAGTGGCAGTCAATGCCACGAATAACAATGAAGCTTTTAGTTTTCATCCCGGAATGGCTATCGGCCTATACTGTGATGGGAGTGTCAGTGGCGTGCACGAATCAATTTCTATGCAGCAGTACAGTGAATTGGTTACACGCGCCGGCGGTGAAATCAATTCTTACTTAAACTGACAAGCCTGACTCTAACGAGTTGCTCGTGCCCATTCGCTTGAAGAACCAAATTCAGTTCCTGTAACACCTGAACAGAAAGAGTGCGGGCAAGCTTCCGAAAGTGCGTAACGCTAGTTGCCTCTGTCTTTTGGTGACTTCTTAGGTTGGGTTGATTCCAACCACTCTGACAAACGTTTTGCCATTTGGTGAGTCTTATCATGGTGTTTAATTGCCAGATTGGTCGACTCACCAATATCTGCTTGGAGATCATAAAGCTCAAAACGATCTTTTGATTTCGTGTTTTCGTCGGTCAGCTTAATTAACTTCCACTTTCCCATACGAATTGCGTTAGACGGGGAATGCCCCGATCCATGGTCATGCGGATAGGTCCACGCCAGCGGCCTGTTAATCAATTCGACTCCGGTGTTTCCTTGAAGGGCTGGAACCAGGGAAACTCCATCAAGATGTTGCTTTGGCTTCAAAGCGACTCCCGCTAAATCGAGAATAGTCGGATAGAGGTCCATCGTGATTCCTGGAACCGAAGTCTCAGCCGGCTTAAGGTGACCGGGCCAGCTCACCATCGTCGGTATCCGAATCCCTCCCTCGTAGGTCCACCCCTTTCCAGCTCTCAATGGAAGACAGCAGGTGGGTCCGCCAGTACTGCGACGAGACGCAAGCGTAGAGAGACCGCCGTTGTCCGAGGTGAAAACAATTACCGTATTTTCGCGCAACTCCAAATCCTCAATTTCCTGGAGTACCCGTCCAACGTTTGTATCCAAATTTTCTAACATCGCAGCATAGGTTGGATTATTTTGAGCCGAACGCGTGCGTGCTCCATTTCGCTCTGCGATCACATCTTTGGGTTGTTCACCACTCTTCTTTAATTTTGTTTTGTACTTATCCACTAAAGCATCAGGCGCCTGAATTGGTGTGTGGACCGCATAATGCGCGAAACATAAAAAAAATGGTCGATCCCGATTTTCCTTAATAAAAGAGAGCGCCTGATCTGTCATCGCATCGTTTAGATAATCTCCCTTCTTACCCTCTGCGAGGTCTGGAATGTCCCAAAATCGAATTCCGTTCGGTTTGTTTTTATTGCCGCTTCGCTTGTATGGATAAAAATAACTCCCAGGGCTTCCACCTCGATTAACGCATCGCACCCAATCAAATCCTTGGAACTGCGGCATGTGCATGTCTTTATCACCTAAATGCCATTTACCAATGTAACCCGTTTGATAACCCGCTTCCGATAATGCTTCTCCAATGGTGACTTCCTCAAGTGGGAGGTGCAATTCGTTTGGCTGATTCAGCCACTGGGTAATCCCCAATCTTTGAGGAGCTTTGCCGGTCATTAAAGCAGCACGCGTTGGCGAGCAAACTGGATTAGCAGAATAAAAATCGTTAAATCGAACGCTTTGTCGAGCTAACTGATCAATCACAGGAGTTTCATGGAATGTCGAACCGTAACAACCAAGATCCGCGTAGCCGAGATCATCAATAAAAAACATAACGATATTAGGAGCACGGTCGACTCCAGCATTCGGTTCACCCGAGATAACCTTGCGCGTTTGAAAACCAAAACAGACGAGCACCAGTAAAATTTGTACTGCTGCAATTAAACGTAACAACTTGATTTTCATAGACATTACGACCATACCGAAAGCAAGATAATTCAATGAGCGAAAAATGAAGATGACGCTTGACCTTCCATCCGCCATCTGATTGTAATGGATCTCCCCAGTCGATTACGAGTGAATCCACAATTATTTCCTCAAGCCTCTCGCTTCAACTAAAAAACACCTCGGGAATTCCGAGGTGCTCGTGAGATTCAATTGCTGGACTATTGGTACAAACGAAGGGTACAAACGAAGTTTAGAATCCGATATAAATTCGTGAACTCCCTCCACCAATTGTAAAACCAATACCTCCATAAACGTTACCGCGACTGCCGTGTAATCCATAGCTAGGACGGTAAACTGGTCTTGGGCCATGACAAAAGTCATCCCCCCGACCAAGGGACATTCTTCGACGAATATCCGCAATGTCTGATCTCATTTGGTGAATCGAATCCGCAATCGAATTGAGCAACCGTTTCACGTGTGCGGTGTTTCCGCGAATACGACCGTCGCCATAGAACTCAGCGTCGTGCTCTACTCGATCGAACACTGACTCAAGATGATGAAACTTGCGATCCAATTCTCGCAAGTCACTTTCCATATGAGCGAGCCGCCCGTGAAAATGACTTAGATCATGGATATGAGTTGCCAATCGGTATATTTCGCGGGAGTCGGCCAGTAAATGACCGTAGGCAGGTGTATCTCGATAATGCCTGACCTCACTAATGAGCCGTTTAGTTGTGCGTTGAATCTTGACAGCTAACTGATCAATGTGACGGAATTCATCAGCACTCACCTCTGGGCTTCCCATTCCCCAA
This sequence comes from Pirellulaceae bacterium, assembly GCA_011087765.1. Lineage (GTDB taxonomy): Bacteria > Planctomycetota > Planctomycetia > Pirellulales > Pirellulaceae > Mariniblastus. The sequence continues at coordinate 29,405 of JAALLA010000007.1, read as the reverse complement.
ACGAAACTTGCAATCAGTAACCCCATAACTCGTGCGGAATTGGCCATTTTCTTCTCCCATTGCGGCATTAACTAAAGCGTCTTGCGTAACGGTTAATCCACTATGCACTCAACGTGCCAAACAGGAGCGACGGACAATCATCTGCAGAAGCGCTTAAAAAACTGGGATTTGCAGATATTTGTCTGCAAAACAACACTTCGCCGCGTCTGAAGAGACGTTGTCAAAACGACTGCACTGGTGATGAAGTGATGACAGCCGATGTAAGCAAATCCGTCGTTTAATAAAATTCTACGCGGGGGCAGACTATCGCAGGCGACACGCCTTCAGCCATAGAATATAGGGTGACCTAAAAAGCAAATCGTCTCGCCTGAATTAAAAGTCTTTGGTCGGATTCGTCCCGGGCGTGATCGGGACACGCGGTTCTTTGGCTAACGAGAACGCAAGCTGTTCGTACCATTGATCATTCTGATGGACGAGGCTTTTAATTTTTTTCCAAATCTCAACTGGCGGACCGAACCCACTCCAATCAACTTTTAGTACGCGAACCCCACGCCGTCTCATCTCACCAAGCAATTTTTGGTAATTAGCATAGAGCTCTTGAAGATAGTCCAATGGAACACCATCCTCTTCCTCACGGCCTCGCGAGTGCATTCGCTCGAAACACTCTTCAGGAGAAACATCGAGGTAAACGAAAATATCTGGAGGCATCACATCTCTGCTCATATTGCGATAGACATCAACATAAAGCTGATACTCTTCGGGGGTCATAAACCCACGTTCCATTGCTGTGGTTGCAAACACCGTGTCACCATAAATAGGTCGATCCTGGACAACCACAATACCTTGATCACCCCAAGCCATTTCTACCGCCAAACGGTGTTGTTCATAGCGCTGACACAACATAAACATCTGCATGGCGAAACCACCGCCCGTGTTTTTACCACTCTGCAAATCCTCGTAATAACGTTGCAGAAAATGATTAAATTTTGGGTGATGGGTTGGCTCTTCCATGACCCGCGTCGGGTGCCCCGCAGCCATCGCTGCTGATGCAATGGCATGGCAGGCATTTGTTTTTCCAGCGCCAATGTTCGCATCAATTGCAATAAACAAACCTTTTCGCTGTTTTTCTTCTTCAAATGCCACGTTGCTGTTCCTCGCAAATGTTGGAAATCTTCGCCATGAATAAAGAGGTTCGCCACAAGGTAACTGTCCCAGCCTTCGTTATCAAGGACAAGAAAAATCTCAGGAGAAATATCTGCCAAAAAAATTCCAGTCACAATCGCCGGACGTCCTGCAGACCGGTGAACAGCTTTTATCCCTGCATATTCCCACTTAGCAAATCAAAATAAGAGTTTGAGATGAGTTGCTCTGGCTGAATCTGAAAATGGGCCATTAAGTCATCCGCAATCACCATCCCGGTCGCTGAAGTTTCGCTCTCATTTAAGACTACTTCCAGCTCGAGGAACGTTCCTAACATCTCAACTTTATCCAGGTGAATTCTTGTTCGTCCAATAAAAAACAACTCGCGTTGCTTAACCACTACTCCTAGAAGCCCATTACTAGCAGTCAGAACCGCCTTCAATTCGGTAGCTGAATCGAGCTCAATACGCGTATACAAAGAAGTTTTGGGGCCGAGCAAATCCTGGCGCTCGTAATACAGCAGTTCCGCTTTGCCGTCGGAAAATTCACGAATTTTAAGCCTACCTTTTTTGGAAGCGAAAAAACTATCAACCTGATTCAATACCACCGACTCACCATCGGCCAATCCAGATACCCGCTCCTTTAATTTGGCGAAGGCATTGCCGGGAACCCTTGCCTTAATTTCAACATTCTTTGCCATATAAAAAACTCACTCTGTCTTTTCCTAACCCTGAGATTTTTCCAACACAGAATCCCCAAAAGTTAAGTTCCTATCTTCTAAACCAATTCCTGCATGTAGCGGAGACTTTGACCAGCTAAAGCATCAATACCGGGCTCATAATCAAACACTTCAACACTTACCCAGCCGTCGTAATTAACGTCTTTGAGAGCTGCAAAAATAGGCTCAAAATTCACCTCTCCCATTCCTGGACCGCGACGGTTAGGATCATTGGCATGAAAATGCACAAGCCAGTCTTTGCTATCCTCGATAATGGAGGGAATCGTTTTTATTTCAGTCGACATTGCTTTGACATCTAAGTGCAACTGCACGTTCGATGAATCAACAGCCTTGGCAATTTCGATAGCCGACTCCGCCGTCAACATAAAGTCACCTTCTTCAGGACCTAGTGGTTCAAGTGCTAACGTAACTCCGCACTCTTCCAACACCGGTGCAATCTCAGAAAAAACTTCGATGGCATAATCACAACCCTGCTGTAACGTGACGCCTTCAAGCAGGTTTCGCTGCGGCGGTGAACCAAACACCATCACTCGCCCACCAAGGTCGCTGCACAACCGGGCAAGCTCACACAAATAATCTGCCGTCTTCTTGCGGACCTGCCGATCACTGGTTGTCAGATGCAGACCATTGGTTTTTGCCAACAACCAATGCAATCCAATAATTTCGATCTCAAGAGAATCAGCAAGTTCACGCAGAAATCGCCGCTGAGACTGAGAAACGTCCTGGACACTCTCTGCCAGAGTAAACGGAGCAATTTCAATTCCGCGATATCCCAGATCCGCCGCATGTGCGAAGGCCCGCTCATGAGACCAGTCCTCGTATAGTTCGTTACAAATAGCGAATTTCATGAAATTAGGTTTCCCGTAGAAAGAACTGGAAGTTCGTCAGACTAACAGATATCGGCAATTTGAACGACCGCCAACCTCTGGAGACTCGTCATGAAATAGTCGGACACCAACTATGGTTGCAGCCAACTATCTCTTAAAAATTCTTTACCAGGTGCGGCTTCCCGCCAATCTAAATTTAATACCCACAGCAATCCAGAACTCAACTATAATCAGGTAAAAATGCCCTTCTTCAATCCAGTAACAAATCCGAGGCGAATTTGTTTTGTGATCGCAATTTCAATTCGTTGCAAACCAATCAACCTCGAAAATTAACTAATCGACAAGGTTTATCAAACTTGTCGCGAACTTGGTAAACTGTGCTTGATAAGTAGACAGTGGCGGCGCTTCGCCGTTTGCAAAAATCCAACAAATCCGTCAAACTTCATCCGGAACACGCAACCGGTAGTCTTCCAGCAATATCATGGCTGCCGATCGCCAATCGTGTTTACATCCTTCTCATTCCAATCAGATATCAATCACTATTCGAGATCGTTTCATGATCCACTTCATCAAGCCAACGATTTTCATCTTCACAATTTTCCAGCTCTGCTCGCTAGGACAAGCTCAACAAGACTACCGCATCGATGAAGTAATTGAGTGGAATTTACAAACGGTTGCCGTGCGGAAAGAAACCAATGAAGCTCTTGATGGCCTGAATTATCGAGAGGAAAAAATCACCGTCAAAAAACCTGTAACTGAAGAAATGGTTCGGGTCGATCAAAATGTTGTTTACAAACCCGTAATAATTCCCAACACGGTTCAAGCCAACACCACCGCTCCCCCCGCCAGGCTGTCAATTCCACAGCGTCGACTACAATGGGTACCGGGAAGCTACCGAGTTGACCCGAACAATGGGCAAACGTTCTTCCAACGAGGCGCTCTTCGTTGGAATACCCTTTCGACAAATCCCCCGGTCTTCCAAACCACTCAGCCCAACCTACCAATTTACGCGTACCAACCAGAAGTAGTAGAAACACGAACACCGGTTACAGTAACTCGCTATGTTGACGAGACTGTAACCCGAAGGATTCCCTACGAACCCCAAGTGGTTAATGAGACAGTCGAAAAACTTGTAGCCGTGAAGGTCAGATATAAAACTCCGATTAATTCCGCAGGCGAACCAACCGGACCCACAATGAGAATCGTCATCCCCAATGATGCCGCACCGGCGATGAAGGCTCCGACCCCTAATCCACCAACTGACGAAGCAACCTTTCGAGCCAGTAAAAACATTGAAGGTAACAATAAGCCAAATATCAGCGTTTTAAAACCAAAGACGCCTCCGAGCACGACTGCCGGATTCACCGGAGTCTTGAAACCAATTTCGAAATCTCAATCGCCGGTCACGAGTGCTAAGGTTGAGTCCAATTTTACAGAAACCACGCCTGACAATGGCGTGGCCTCAAACCAATCTGTAGAGACCTCGAGTCGGCAAAAAAATGTGAGCGGCTCATCCGTTCCCGACTTGGAATCCAAGATGAAGTCAGTCTTGAACAAATAAACGCCCCGGCTCAAACTAGCTAAGCGTTTGTGCCCTGCGGTTAGTTGGATACATCCGGAATCTCAAACTGACAAAGCAGTCAGTTTACCCCTGGAAGAAGATTTAGTATCTATCTCCATCTTCATTCACTTTGTGCGGCTCACTTTGTGCGGCTCACTTTGTGCGGCTCACTTTGTGCGGCTCACTTTGGCGTTGAGCGAGGAGGCCGACCCAAAAGTCCAATCCCCCAAGCCAATCGATGAAGAATGATTCTTAATCGACATGAGACATGACCTATTAGTTTTTTGGAAATCCCCTATTTATTAACCAAGAAACATCTGCGTCTGTCGAATAGAGGGCGAAACTAAAACCAAAATCGAGCACAACCGACAAACCCGTTTAACCCTAAAAATCGGTGATAACACCGGCTTTTGGAAAGCAGAATTGTGAAAGACCTTTAGATTTTTGCTGTTTTGTGTTTTACGCGGTCAACGTGACCTACTTTTTCGAGTCTCCGGTTGGGCAAATTTTGATGCCGAAGGTACGCTATTAGCTTACGCGGCACTCGGATTTCCCATCCAAGACCGTAATCCAAAAGATTACAAACGGATAAATAAAGCGATGATCCAATTTTTCCAAGAAAGTGTGAACTACGTCAATTTACCGGTCACGAGCTTGATGATCATGACACTCCTGTACTGGGAGATGGTCATGATTGGAGTGTTTGGATTTGACTCGTTCGACCTTGATTTTGACGCCAGTCCCGATATCGATATCGATGCTGGTTTCGGGATTGATGCAAACACCGGGTTGGATGCGGCACCCGCAACCTCGATCGGCAGCGGGAGTAGCACCACTGGAAATGATGGATTTTTGCGGACTGTATTTGAATTCTTCTACCTCGGAGAAGTTCCGATTGTAATCATTGGATCGTTTTTCATATTGTTTTTCTGGATCTCAACATTTGTTTCGAACCACGTTTTCAATATGGATCAGTCATTTTTAAGATCAATGTTGTGGCTTTCACCGAACCTCGTAATTAGTCTGGTTTGTACTCGAATCAGTATGATTCCATTCGCGATGCTATTTAAAAAACCACCACCTGAAAATATTAGAAGAGAAGAAATGTATGGCCTGATAGGATTCATCACCACAAGTGAGGTGACCGACACCTTCGGCCAGATGGAAATCAAATTAGAAAACGAACCCGAGATGAGAATCAATGTTCGCACGAATCCGGGAGAGTCTCTTGCCCGGGGCGACGCAGCAAAAATCATCTCTTTCAATAACTCAAACGGAACATTTTTGGTTGAACTCACCAAATGGGAGAAAAGCTTAGATGGATAACATCTTACTGGCGCAATCTGATTCAATTTACTGGCTAATATTCTTTGTGATTTTCGGCGTCTTTATCATTGGCGGCGGTATCGCAGCATTGATGATCAAATGCCTCCGAAAAGTAGAGCAAGGCTCCGCAATTATTCGCAACGGAATGGGAGGCACGAAAGTCAGTTTTGACCGCGATGTCGTCATCCCAATCCTTCACATTGTCGAATCGATGGACATTTCGGTTAAACGAATCGAAATTGATCGTAGTGGTGAAGATGGATTGATCTGTAAAGATAACATTCGAGCCGACATTAAAGTTGCATTCTTTGTTCGAGTTAACAAAGAAACCGAAGATGTGAAACGCGTCGCTCAGTTCCTCGGTTGTGCACGGGCATCCGATGAAATTTCCTTAAGAACTGTCTTTGAACCAAAATTCTCTGAAGCATTAAAAACCGTCGGTAAGCAGTTCGATTTTGTCGAACTTTATAATTCGCGTGAACAATTCCGTGAACAAATCCTAAGAATCATTGGCACCGATCTCAATGGTTACGTCCTTGATGATGCGGCCATCGATTATCTCGAACAAACCGATTTGGAGAAACTGAACCCCAATAATGTTCTCGATGCCGAAGGTATTAAAAAGATTACTGATCTGACCGCGAAGGAAGTTACTCTCGCGAACCAGATTACCCGCGAGAAAGAAATGACTCTCAAGAAACAGGATGTTGAAGCTCGCGAAGCTATCCTCGCCTTGGAACGTCAACAGGTAGATGCCGAAGAGAAACAAGAACGAGAAATTGCCGAAATCACTGCACGTCAGGAAGCTGAAGCTTCCGTCGTGAAAGAGCAAGAACGGCAGCGTTCCGAATTGGCGAGAATCAGCGCTGACGAAGAAATTGCGATTGCTGAAGAAAACAGATTACGTGCCGTGATTGTCGCAGCGAAAAGTAAAGAGCGAACCGACGCAGTCGAAACCGAACGCGTTGAACGCGAACGTGGACTCGAGGTTGCTGAGCGAGAGCGAGTTGTCACATTGGCCGACATCGAAAAAGAAAAAGCGATTGAGGTTGAGAAGAAGAATATCCAGGACGTGATTAAAGAACGCGTAATGGTAGAGCGGACGGTTGTAGAAGAAGAAGAAAAAATCAAGGACACCCGCGAGTTCGCAGCGGCGGATCGAAAGAAACAAGTCGCGGTGACCTCTGCTGAAGAAATCGCTCAACAACAATTGGTCAAAGAAGTCAAAAAAGCAGAAGCTGAAAAGCAGGCGGCTGACCTTCAAGCCCAAACAATCGTTGTCACAGCGGAAGCCAATCGAGTGTCGGCTGAGAAAGAAACCGATTCCAAGAAAATGCTCGCTGAAGCGATGCAAGCCGAAGTCGCAGCCACTGGTCTTGCCGAAGCTCAAGTTACCTTGGAAAAAGCCGTCGCGCTCGAAAAAGAAGGAACTGCAGAAGCGAAAGTGATCGAATTGAAATTCGAAGCTGATGCTAAAGGTATTACACAAAAAGCCGAAGCCATGAAATTGTTCGATGGAGTCGGTAAAGAACACGAAGAATTCAAACTTAAGCTCCACAAAGAAAAAGATGTGGAAATTGCAGGGATCGATGCCCAGCGCCAAATCGCCGAGGCGCAGGCTCAAATGGTTTCCGAATCACTCAAATCGGCAAACATTGATATCGTCGGAGGTGATTCTAAGTTCTTTGACAGTATCGTAAATTCAATCACTGCTGGTAAGCAAGTCGATCGAATCGTTGACAACAGTGAGGTCTTGACCGACGTCAAGGAAACCTTCTTCAACGGTGATCCGGCACAATTCAAAGCTGAAATCAATCGGTATATTGACATGTTTGGAGTAACCTCTGAAGACGTCAAGAACCTCTCCGTTGCTGCTTTAATTGGCCAGATGATGGGATTGACGAATGACAAAGAAGTTCTTGATCGACTCCAGGAAATGATGGGAGCGGCTAATCGCACTGGCATCGCTAGTCAAAACGCCGGAAAAGTCATCAAGACTTTGAATAAATCTTAGATCGGGATTTAAATCCGAAGCGGTCACCTATTTTGAATCGGTCGACCGCTTCCTGTTTCCTAGACCTGGCAACTCCAGGAAAAACTTAACTCGCCGGAGTTCATTGTCGGCGAGTTAAACAGAGGAGCCGTGAGTAATTCAACTTCTTTTAGCCCGAAACTAGATGTCAAACGCGCCACAAAATAATGAAACCGCGGAGCCATCCACCGATGCCTCGACGAACGAACCGCAATTAGAGCGGGGAACGTATGAGATCATCCAAAATCGGCTTCGCACCTACAGTGACGAATTGCGAGAGCGACTGAACTCGCTCAATGCCGAACGTCGTGAAGTTTTTGGTTCGATTCCAACGGAGCTAATTTCTACACAACGGATTACCACCGCACACAATTGCACGGCACGGGACATTGTTCCCGTGGGGGAAAAATTTATCTTTGGCTACAACGTCCACATGGGCTTGAAGGCCGTTACCAAAATAGAGGATGTTTTCTCGGTTTATGAGTTCTCCGAGGGAGCGATGCACGAGAAATCTCTCGACTTCATTCGCAACGGAAATTTCGAACAAGAATTTTTCTCCCTCTATAAGTATTACAAAGACACTAGTTTTCAAAAATTCCACCTGGCGGGACCACACCTCTACATGGTTTTTCAAGTCGGAAAAACCATCAGCGATACTAAATCTTTCAAGTTTTTAATCACTGAGGGCGAGCTCCGGTACGTCGACAATCGCAGCGATCACGAGGTCCAATTTCCACCGCAACACGATTTCAAATGGGTCCGGACGCACCGGGACCTCCACCGCGATGGTGACCATCCTCACATTTCAATCGAAGATAGAGTTTTTGTGGAAACCGTTGGTGGTGACCTAACCATCAAGATTGAAGACAACACCGAAGACGGTTCCGGAATCTATGCTGAACCAGTCGACGACCCGGATCAGTCTCTCGACGATGCTGAAATCTTTTACTCCATTGTCGGCAACATTATTTTGTTAAAAGTCCGGCCGTTTAAAGAAGACAAATTTCGCTACCTTGTTTTTAACGAAAAAACACAAACTGCCCGTCGTCTTGATTCAATCGAAGATGCTTGCGTCTCACTTCCCGAAGATCATGGTTTAATCTTTTCTAATGGATACTATCTTCAAACGGGATTACACAAGACATTCGAAAATGACATCTCAGATCTGAAATTTGAACGCCGACTCGCATCCAGTAATGGCGAGGACTATCTTTACGCGTTCTACAATCCAGCAAGTGGTCAATACGTCCTCTTGTCCTACAACATGATTGAGCAGGAGGTCGCTACGCCGATCATCTGCAACGGCTTCTCAATCTTTGAAAATGGACAGCTGATCTATTTTAAGACGGATGCCGCCGCTCAAAAACATCACGCCATGCAGATCTGGCAAACACCTTATGTTGGAGAAGATTTCCAAGTTGGAGAGCGGCAGGAATCTTACATTTACAAGATAGGTAATAAAGACATCGTCCGAGCGATGTCCGAATGCCATGAAGTAATGAATTTGATTTCACAGGATGATTCTTACGCAAATCTTTATGTCGATTTGGTAAAGAAATCCAGTGATATTATCGATTCGTATTTCTGGCTTAACCAAACTCAGACCTTTGAGCTCGCAGAACCACTCGGTAATATTCGAGATGCAGCAACCGCCGCTGTCGATGAGTTCGACAAAGTAGTTCGGGTGCGGAAAAACACGGCCGAGCAATTCGCCACGACATCGAAATCGGCGAAGGACGCTTTAATTCAGGCGACCAGCAAACACTTTCAAAACATTGATGTGTTTGTTCAAGCACTCGCAGATCTGCGCACCGTGCGCGGGCAGGTCATCACACTGAAAGAACTTAAGTACGTCGACCTGGCCGCAGTAGAAGAACTAGAAACCAAGGTCGCTGATAATTCTGAAAGGCTCTCCCTACGGTGCGTCGAATTTCTACTAAGAGAGGATTCGCTTGCACCCTATGCGAATCGCGTCGCCAAACAACAAACGGATATCGGGAAACTGAAGTCCGGCGTTGCCGCCAAAGCGCTTGACGAAGAAATTGCCGAGGGTGCAAAAGAGCTCGAAATGCTCATCGATATCGTCAGCAACCTGAAAATTGACGACGCGACGCAACGAACGCGGATCATCGACAGCATCTCAGCCATCTATTCCAATTTAAATCAAACCCGAGCCGGTTTGAAGAAAAAATCTCAGGAATTGATGTCGGTTGAGGGTGCCGCTGAATTCAACTCTCAACTCAAATTAATCAGCCAGGCGGTTGTCAATTATCTCGATGTTTGTGACTCGCCCACCCGATGTGACGAGTACCTGACCAAGATGATGGTCCAGATTGAAGAACTTGAAGGCAAGTTCGCCGAATTTGATGAGTTCATCGTACAACTGGCCGAGAAACGTGAAGAAATCTATGCGGCTTTTGATACAAAAAAGTTGCAAATTGTAGAAGCAAGAAACAAGCGTGCCACGGCACTTATGAACGCAGCGGATCGCATCCTTAAAGGAATTCGGTCACGCGTTTCCAACTTCGAAACCGTCGAAGAAATCAACAGTTACTTCGCTTCTGACCTGATGATTGACAAAGTCCGGGATATCGTCGAAAAACTCGACTCGCTGGATGAATCGGTCAAAGTGGATGACATCCAGAGCCGTTTGAAAACGGTCCGTGAAGATACCGTTCGACAACTCCGCGACAAGAACGAGTTATTTGTGGATGGTGAAAACATCATCCAATTTGGCAAGCACAACTTCTCGGTCAACACTCAACCGCTCGACCTCACCACCGTTATTAAAGACGGTGAAATGTACTTCCATCTCAGCGGCACCAACTATTTTGAGCGCATTAACGACGATCGCCTAACTGCAACAAAAGGAGTATGGGATCAACCAGTCGTCTCGGAAAACCACGACGTCTACCGAGCGGAATACCTCGCTTACTTGATGCTCGGCATGGCAAAATCCGAAGCAACTGCCTCTACTTCCGGCCAAACAACACCGTCTTTATTTAAGCAATCCGATGAAGAACTATTAAATTCCGTTCAGGAATTCATGGCACCTCGATATGCTGAGGGATATATCAAGGGTGTGCATGATCACGATGCTTCACTGATATTGAAACAATTACTCAAGCTTGATTCACAGCTTGAACTACTCAAATACTCGAGTCCGGCGAGAGCACTGGCCAATGTTTTTTGGTTCGCTATTGAACAGGAAAATCCCACCGAACACGCCACCCTCAACGGGAAACTTTCCAGTCTCGGTTCGGCTCGAAAGCTCTTTGGTGCCATCTCCGACCGACAAAAATACATTGACCAGATTGCTGCCTTAATTAATTCCACTGTCCTTGATCGTGGGGTCGGGGACTTGGCTGATCTCAACGAAGCAGCCAACTATCTGTTTGACCAACTTACAACACATTCGCAACCTGTCTGCAGTGGCCATGCCAATGAGCTTGGCACAGGATTTGTCGATTTCTTACAGAAGAAAAAGTCCCGGAAACAATTTGACGGCGTTGTTTCCGACTCAGCCTTATCAGTACTCGATCGATTCCTCTTAGCCAAAGACTGGCTCGGTTCCTACGGAAAACATGTTAATTCGAAATCAACTGACTCGGCTAACCCAAACTGGGACGACAAGTACATTGACGAAGTTGCCTCCACTTTAATCGACGGTACTTTTTCCGATCGCAAGGTGCTGAAAATCGATACAGTTCGGGAGATTGAGGGAATCCTCGGTGACCACCGACGAGTCGAAGCAAAAATCTATCATCTTGATTACAACGATTTTGTAAATCGACTCAGCCGCTTTCAGACACAAACTGTACCTGCCTTTGAAGCCTACATCCACCTGAAGAAAGAAATTATCGACGACCGTCGTATTCAATTACGACTAGAAGAATTTAAACCGCGTGTCTTAACTTCTTTCGTGCGAAACAAACTCATTAATGACACCTACCTTCCCATGGTGGGAGCCAATCTCGCGAAACAAATCGGTGTTGTTGGAGAAAACAAACGAACCGACTTGATGGGTTTATTGCTCTTAGTTTCTCCGCCGGGTTACGGAAAAACAACGTTAATGGAATACATTGCGAATCGTCTTGGCATTACGTTTATGAAAATAAACGGGCCGGCAGTTGGGCATCAAGTCACTTCGCTAGATCCAAATGAAGCACCCAATGCGAGCGCACGAGAAGAGATAGAAAAACTCAATCTTGCGTTGGAAATGGGTGACAACGTAATGATTTATGTCGATGACATTCAGCATTGCAATCCGGAATTCCTGCAAAAATTCATCTCGCTTTGCGATGCCACTCGACGGATCGAAGGTGTTTTCAATGGCCGCACACGAACCTATGACCTACGCGGTAGAAAAGTAGCCGTCGTCATGGCGGGTAATCCCTACACTGAAAGCGGAGAGAAATTTCAAATCCCCGACATGCTCGCCTCGAGGGCTGACACCTACAACCTCGGCGATGTCATCGGTGACAATTCACATTCATTCGAACTGAGCTACCTAGAAAATTGTCTCACATCAAATTCGACGTTATCGCGCCTCAATTCGCGTTCTAGAAAAGATGTTTTTTCAATTATCAAAATGGCAGAGCAGGGGGGCGATCAGACCGAAACGCTGGATGGAAATTACTCGATCGAAGAAGTCAACGAACTAATTCAGGTCATGCAGAAACTACTAGTCGCCAGAAATGTGGTTCTCGATGTCAACCGCGAGTACATTGACTCTGCAGCACAGGCCGATGAATTCCGGACTGAGCCATCGTTTAAGTTGCAGGGATCTTATCGCGACATGAATAAGATTGCTGAGCAAATTGCCCCCATCATGAACGATGAAGAGCTAACAACCTTGATTGATGCTCATTATCAAAACCAAGCGCAAACACTTACATCGGGAGCACAGGCAAACTTACTCAAATTGAAAGAACTCATCGGAACACTTGAGGGCGAGGATCTTGAACGATGGAAAGATATCAAGAGAACATTTAAACGAAATCTTCTCCTTGGCTCCGCCAGCAATGACGGGCAAATGGGACTCGTGATTGCCCAACTAACGACCTTCAGTGAAGGGTTGCATGAAATCCGTTCATCACTTGACGATGGAGTGAAATTACTGACCTCGCAAACTGATGAACCCAATCCAACCGAATTGGAAACAGTGAGTCAAATCACGAATGCAGTTAGTGAGCTTATCAACTTCAACAAAACCCTGTCCGACATGAAATCGATCATGAACGATGGTATCCAAACGAAATCGAGCACGCCCGGAGTGACTACGGCACCGACTCCTCAGAAAATCGAAGTTATCAACAAAGTTCCTAATATCTTCCTCGACATTATCCGCAACCAATTTCGAGTTCTTCAGACCTGGATGGAACCGATCCTGAAAATGTCGGATTCTTTTCCCGAAGCAGACGGGCTGAAAGAAGCCGCGATCGCGACGCAGCAGAATTACGAACATCTGCTTGATAAAATCGGAAAGACAAAGACCGAGGTCGAAGTTGAAGTTGAGTACAAGGACGAAGACGAAGACGAAGATTAAATCAAGTCATCAAAACGGCACTCAATCAATAACCCACACTCCATCGCCTCCGCTACTAAGAACCACGCTTAGCCTTCGACACCGGTTCGATTCGTGAACCACTCTCCCCCACTAACATGATTCCGATTAGGTCGCCGTCAACTTCCGACAAAACGGGAGCCCCATGCCACACCGAGCGGTCTCCATCAAAATTACGTAATGCTCCCTGATCCTCAATTTGGTCAGGCTGAATCGAAATCGAGAAATACCGTAAATCTTCAAGCTCACCGCTTGCGCGAACTAAAAGGCATGGCTCCGCTTTCGACGGCTGCCGAATTTCAGACTCGTCGATTGGCTTTGGCAGCGATAAATTCTCGACAGAGGCACCTTGTTTTCCCACAAAATCAACAAAAGACAACGCTCCATCCGATTTCATGTCAGCCGTTATTTTCTGGCGTGACGCCGGAAGCCCAACAATCGCTATTTCAAAAGACTCCGGCAGAACTTTTTCCGATGGTGTCAGTACATCCGATGGTACGGTCACAAAAGTCTCGCCTCCCAGCACCACGCAGGCCCCCATAACGGTCTTCGACTTATCCGAAGTTCGCCCCAAAAATCCTTTTTGTTTCCAATTCATCTCTAATGGAATGGCACCACGAAACGCAACATCAGTCGCCCGAACTTGCTCTGCCTGCTCCCACCACTGTTCATCGACAGTGCGATAGAGTTCAATATCATCACCCGGCTTAATTGGGCGACCGGCATCCGCAACCGTCAATACTGAAACGTCTCCCTTCATCAAGGTCTCAAGCGATTCCATTTCGAAATCGAGTCCGCCACTGAGCGGCGAGAAAGAGGCATCGACTCCACTGCTGGCCCAAAATTTAGATTCGCTCGTTACCAGCTTGGTATAGCGTTCTAATATGCGCACTCTCACGTCGACTTTTAAGCCGTCAGCGGACAAGCCCACCGATAAGACTCGGCCAATATCAACGCCCCGATAGCTCACAGGGGAGCCCTCGGTAACACTATTTCGATCTTCGCTCCGTAACAGGATTTCAACTCCAGATGTCTCAAGTGAATCAGGAGGAGCATCTGAAAGCCCCTGGAAATCCATTTGCAGAGCACCCTCGTCAGGGCCCGGCAGTAAAGTAATGTACTTACTGCCAACTGCCGTTTCTAAACCAGAGACGCCACCAAATCCAAGCTGGGGGCGGACAATCCAAAATCGTGTCCCTTCTCGTGCGAGGTGCTCAGCGAATGAGAACAAATTAACGCTGACATCGACTCCGGACAGCTCCTGGTTCAATTTCACACTCTCAACAACACCGACATCAATCCCTCGAAAGCGAACATTATCCTCTACAGTCAGCCCATGCCCCTCTGGGAAATGAACTGTCAGCTGAAGACCAGCATGAGGTAGCGACCACCAGACGACGCCGATCGAAACGACCAGACAGAACAAGGCAACAATCCACATGTAGGAACTGGCCAATCGTCCCCAAAAAGAATGTCCGACCTCACGCACGACGGCACTTGGAAACTCATCAACTGTTGTTGCAACCGATTCATCGATTGCAGGAGGTGGTTGAGATTCAGATTCACTCAATTGATTTTTCCCAAATAGCATGTGGATCGAATGTGAGCGAGGCAACCATACTCATTGCCACACATAAAACAAACGCAATAATCGCAGGACCGAACTGGAAACTAACCATGTCGCCAAGTTTTACAAGCATTACCAAAAACGCTAATAACATCACATCCATCATGCTCCATTTCCCAAGCGTTTCCATTAAACGCAGCGTGAATGCCTTTTGTTTTTTCTCGAACAACTCCAGCAAGCTGAGCTCCAGCAAAAGCACGATTTTTGTCAACGGAAAAATAATAGAGAAAATCAAAACCACGATTGCCACGAAATAACTACCATGCCGAAACAATTCGATGATGCCGCTAAGGATGCTTGATTGGCTTTTAAACCCGAGTTGCTCAACTTCTAAAATTGGAAGCAAGATTGCAGGCCAAAACAGGAAAAAAGCTCCAACTGCGGCAGCGGCAGTTCGGTTGGCCGATTTCACCCGACTGCCGTCTTTAGAAAATGACGTACCACAACGAGTGCAGTGTGCACGCTGTTTTTCACCAACCTTCGGCACCTGTTGAATCAGGCCACAGCAGTGGCACGCTTTTAAAGGATTCAAAACAACCCCGGAAAAAATTCGATACTCTCAATTCGTTCCTGCTATCTTACCTAAATCCGAACTTAGCTCAAACGAGCTTGGTTTTAGAATTTCGACTTTTTATCGGTTCGACCTTTAAGAAACCGGGGAGTCATTCATTTCACACAAGGCAGAGAGATAGAGTAAAGTTCGCTCCCGACTCGGTGTTCGACGAATAATCTTGATTGTGGCATTGATCAGATCTCGCCTCGAAACCTGTCCTACCAGAACTCCCTTTCGAAGCACTGGCAACCGTCGCGTCCGCTTATTGAGAAATATCTGAGCCATGCTTAGAAAACCGGTCTCCTCCGTAATCGTGTCTGCCGGTTCACTCATAAAGGCGCCAACCTCGTTTGCAGGCAACCCTTCATAAGCAGCATCCACCATCACTTCTAAACACGACTTCTCCGTGAACATGCCAAGCAGCCGTTCACTGGCATCAATCACCGGAGCTCCTGAAATCTTATTACGCGACAACAGCTCGATCGCTTGGAAGACATCCATTTCAGCATCCAAAGTAATAAGACGCCTCACCATAATATCAGACGCAGAAAAATTCTTGTCATTTTTCAACATGAATCGACTCCTTCGTTGAAGATACGGACTCGTCGACTTAAATCTAGCGAACTCGCTGAGCGAATCCAGCTTATTTATTTACCAGTTTGAAGCTATCATTCTTGCCAGCTAGGCTTGTGAAATTAATCACGATCTTTATCCGGTAACCGAAGGTATCTGCCGGATCTCCCTACGAACCAACAGTACATTTTTTTAAAATAATTAGTTAGAAAGTTTTTGTTTCAGGCATGTTTACAGAACCAGCAACTAACCATCCAGAAATAAAAATAAACAGAAAATACAAACCCTAGAAAAGATTACAGGTCCCAACCCAACACGAGACCTGACGTTTGCGCGTTTGGCTTCAAGTATCAAGCCAAGTAAATCTGCTTCATTTGGCAAAGTCGAATGACGCTCCGATTCCACATCCAGCTCAACAGGTGATTCGGATACTAGCTCGTGATTTAATGGCTATTCATTGAGCGAGGAGATGAGACTGAATCCATGACAGAGTGTCCTGCCGACGGCGGCAGACCCGCTCGGTTCACAGGCGCTGGATCATCCCAATCATACGTTTCTTTGGGCGCTTTACGTACGAACAAGCCAGAGACAAGTGCCACCATCGCTGCCAGAATCGCAAAGCTACCAAGAGCGACACTTCCTTTCAATGTCGTTTCGCCGAGCCCCGGACTCCGCAATTCAAATCCAAAATGCAACAAAGTCGAGGGTGGGAAATCCAAAATCTTGGGTATCCGCGAGAGTTGCGAATGGAGTGCCTGATCGAGCTTCTGCCGACCAGCCCAAAAGTTGGTATCCAGCTCTCCTGTTTTCACCAGGCGTTCAAAATCCGCTTTCGTTCGAATATTCTTAAAACAAACTAGGACAGCAGAGTAGCCATGGCCAACCTTCCCTGAGGTAGGTGGAAAAAACGGTACACAAGCAAGTTCCCAATTGGCATCTCGCTCCTGGTCTACAAAAGCGGTGAACTTTCCAGGGACAAATTTAGTCAAGCGTACACGTGACATGTCATCGGGCCGTCTCTCCAACACCTCAGCACATGTCAGCGTTACTGCAACACCTGAAGACCGTTTAGAATTCAGGGTCTCTGCGTAGCTCAAGTAACCAACGAACCCACAAAGGATCAAGCAGCAACCGCTAAGTAAGATGACTATTTTGCGAATCATTTCTGTACTTCAAGGATCAATTAAACGGACTTCCAATGCCAAACTATAGGTTTCAGAAGCGAAAAAGAGAGCTTACAAGCAAAAAACCTGATGATACAAATTTCGGTAATAACGATTAAGCGAATTCCGCCGAATACCCTGCCCCACAGTCATTCAATTCGTTCCTGGAAAGCTTGAATTGACGTTCGGAAGAAACTATTTCATCGCTGCCAATTCCAATTGGTCAAACGGCAGATCCAAGCAAACACGTGAGTTCCACATTCTTTGCCGGCAATGCATTTCCCAACCGTTCGACTGCAAAATGCCACTGCATCAACAGAAATCTTCCACAAATGCAGAAACAGACCTAACTGATTCCACCCGGGAAGCAGAAAGGGCGGGCTACTGATCCAACTTGGCTTTCCGCATCGACTGATATATTTCTTGGAGAGTCGATTCCTCTGAAGCCTGATCCCGTTCATTCAGAATAGTCCGCAAGGCATCAAACCGACGAGTGATGTAACTTAACTCGCTTCCGTTGCTGGTTCTTGCTTTCAGCTTAAGCTCTTGTTCGGTCAATTCATTCAACATGTCAAAAATTGACAACTCTTCCAATTTACCCAGGCTCTCTTTGATGAATTCCATATTTTCATCTTCAATACCTTTCTTCGCATCGGCCTCAAAAACCGTTCGCTGAATAACCATGCTTAAAATTTCATTCTCAAGCCCCCGCACGACCCCTTGTGCATAAAGTCTTGTTTCATCATTGGGCAATGTGGATACCACAGAATCATAAAGCCCCGGCATGATCGGCAACCGGCGAAGTCCACGCTCTCCCCGCTTTATCAGAATCAACCGCAGACCGTTGGAATCTGGTGGAATTACAATCGAACCTCGCCAGTCTGTTTTCCCCAGCATGATTTTATCTTCGATCGGAGCCTCGGGAGAGCGAGCCCATACTTCAAAGCCTTCCATCGGCGTCCGCTCTTTATCATCCGAGACCAAAAACAAACGCGTGGATCGCTCAGGCGGACGAATTACAAGTGCCAATTTCTGAGACCGCTTACTCTTTCGTTGAGACAGTGGAGCACGCCGATTTGATTCAATGGACGCGCGCAAATCAGCTCCATCCTTTCGTTCACTCGTTAAATAAGTGAACTCGATTGGCTGCAACTTAACCAATTCACCTTTGCGGTCCGTCAAACGAATGATTGGCAAAAATCGATCATCATCTCGAATATAAATCGGCGATCCATCAATCGGTGCCGTGTTCCACTCAAATGCGGCCTCGTCAACCTCGGCTACCGCTTCGCCTCCCAGGCTTCGAACATTCGGCTGCAAAGTCGTCCGAATACAACTTTGAACCCCTCGGATCTGCATGATCACTTCATCTTTTTTGACCACCTTCCCCTGGCTGTTCTTTACTTCAATCTCTTGCACTCGATCAATCTTTGCCAATGGCATAAAGGCAACGCTAATCGCATCCATGACATAACGCCCCAGCTCATTTCGTTGAATAACTTCGCGAACCACCAAGGGCCCCCACAGCTGGGTTTGAATATCAAACTCACGCACACGCACGCTCACCGTTCCGTGTGCTTCTTCCATGCAGACAACCATCAACTTATCGTATGGCAACAATGCCGGAACCGATTCCAACGCTACAAATCTTTCCGGACTCTCCAAGTCCTCTAAAAAACGGTTCCGCCAGCGCCTGGGCGCCCGCCCCGTAGTTAAATCCCATCCGCTAGGGTCTAACAACTCGGAACGCCGAGTAACATCTTTCGCAATATTGTTGTAGATCGCATCGATCAACGGCGAACCATCGAGACAAAACCAGACAGCCACCTGATACGGACGATACTCCCACGCCCGTTTGCCAGTCTCAATTAGATCCTGATCATCAAAATCAGGCATGAATAAATCGACTGCCGAAATCTCTGGCTCAACCTCGACAACCTCGACTTGCTCTGCCGGATTTCCAGACACCTCTTCCTGTGCCCAAGTCGTATTCGATGCAACCATCGCCCCCATTATTAAAACAAACCAAACCAGCAAGCTGGTTCGCCAGTTGAGATGAGTGAGGTTAACTATCATTTGGAGAAATCTCATTTTCCTTGCTCTTCTTTTTCAGCCGTCAAATCAATTTTCCAGCGATCGACGTTTTGATAAAGATGAATTAAATCTCGCCCTATCGCGCGAACAGTGTCGCGATATGCAAAATATTCTCTGACTTGGTAGAGCGGTACGACCGACAGGTCTACCGCAGTTTGCCGATGCAATCGCCTTAGGTCAGCACACGCTCGCTGCCAACTCCTCGCATAACTCAAGTTGCGCAAAGTCTGCTCAATCGGTGCACTCACCGCCGTAGCGATCCCTTCGGCTCCAATGACATTGCTCGCATCAACTAATGGCTCTTCCATCGTGACTTCCAAGTAGAGAAAATCCCAATTGTCATCCGGGGGAACCGTCTCACCTCGCTTCAGCTCTCGGGCGGTTGTTTCAACGCCAATCTCCGTCCACATTCTTGCAATGGCAGCCGCTGAATTGGCAGCCACACTTCCGCTCGGATAGGCAATGACCAACTTAGGGCTTGGCAGGGGTTCAGGGCGGACAGGCGGTCTGGCCCTCAATGCTAAATCAACCATCACCATTCCCATTTCCGCATTGAACGCTAACGGACGCACTTTGAGGTCATAGGCGTATGCGATCTGATCGTTATCCTCCGATCCAATCGGGAACGGACCGCTGATTACCTCACAACCGTCAACCGGCTGGCCTCCACTGATCACATCGTTAACTAGTAAATCACGGTCAATCGCATGGGATAACCCATTCTTGAAACTTGGATCTTTCCCCGCTTCTGAGCGGATCTTCGGGATCAACATATGGACCGTCGGAAGAATATAAGGACGCGATTGCACTCGTTCATTCTCACGAATTTTTGCCAGATCTGCGTTAGGTACACGATCAAGAACATCAATATTTCCAGCAAGCAACTGATCAACCGCATCCGAACTGTTCTCAAAAACCTGTTCAACAATCACCGGATGCTGGTGCCCTGAATGCCGGGGATAAGCTTCGTTAAGCTCAAAAACACTCGCGCCATTGTTCTCGCCGGTCTGCACATAGAACCCGTTTCGCTCAATCTCTCCGTCTTCATCGCCTTCCGAATATTTCAACTTCAAGAGAGCTTCAGGACGAACAAAAGGGGTTCGAAGTGTAAAGACAACCCGGCTCTCCCCTTCAATTTCGACTGATTTCAAGATCTTGGCCCACGCAACATTGTGGTCCGGGGATGTTTCCGTTGCCGCGGAAGTTAATCTTAAAGCAAGTCCGAACGCATCGATCTCTGGGACCGCGAAACCCGACGGGCTTTCATCAATTTCCATTGCATACTTCAAACCGATTTCATCCAAAGGAAAAATCCGGCCGTTTAGAAATTCAAATTTACCACCTTCATCCGTCAACCCAGTATTCTCAATCAACGTTCGCTGCGTCAATCGTCCAACCCGACGCGAGCCCCAGTGTTCGATGCGATTTGGATCTGCATCAGCTCCATCCTGAGTAACACCCACGACGATAAGAGGAAACTGCAGCAATAGCGTTTTTTGCAATTCCAATACTTCCGGTCGTCCGGGAAACATCTGCTCGGCTTGTTTAGCCGACAGATGAGCTTCTCGACCTTTTCCTTCATCTGCATATTTCTCGGCCAACACGACTAGATCATCGCTGCGCTGGAGAAACTTTGCCGTCCATTCAGTTTTTAACTGGTTTGCTTTTTCACCGTACTTGTCGACCAGGGAACCAAGTTGTTGTCGGACTCCAATGTAGTCTTCAACTTGAAACCGACGATCGATCATTCCATTGTGACAACTCATCACGATACTAATTAATGGAACATTAAACCCCGGAACATTGAAACTGCTGTCCTTTTCATAGAGATCTTCAAAAATAGACAAGGCGAGTTCGTACTCACCTAACTCGAAGTTCTTTTTTCCATCTAGAAAAAGACAGTTCATCATCGAGGCCACCATCGCCGGGTCGTCTTTGCCCCCGAGGTTATAAACACGAAAGAGATTTCGAAATGCCTTTGAGTATTCCTTCATTCCAATCCATTGATTGGCCTCCTCGATGAGAATCTCGTTAAACGTCCGGAACCGGGCGATACTCGAATAGGGAACCTCCAAACGCTCGTCACCATCCTGAAAATATTCGAAGACCAATTCGCCCCGCTCCGGCAATGGATTGGGGGGTAACTTACCGACGATTGGTTTAATCTTAAGAATAGCGAATTCGCCGGCTTCGTTTAAAAACACCAAATCGAATGGCTCGCCATCGACATAATCTCCTTTGAGATCCTCTTTTTTAATCCACTGTGCATGCGAAGGGGTTGCCGCTAAGAACAGCCACAACAACACACTTACAGCAACGCAAGTACGTTTCATAGATACGCGGCGAACGCAAATGGCAGTGAGCTGAAAAAGATTAATTGCGTGTTTCATTGGTACTTCGTGATCACCTTTGGTTTTTCCCCGCCCGCAGGTGGAGTAAATCATTACTTCATTTCTTAAGAGAACTGAACGCTAATCCCAATCTCTCTGACAACTCTTTACTTTTTAATCCCCTACTTTGGCTGATCAACAATGTGAATTGTCCCATCCAGTCCGCCAAAATACATTTTGTTGTCCTTGAGAAGTGGTTGGTGATTAATCGGCTGCCCCAAATCCACTTTGGAAATCAACTCCCCAGTCTCGGGAGCAAGCAAAACGACGTTGCCGCTCTGATAACAAAGCATCAGCCCACCATTGGCGTTCTCAATAACCTTGGGTGCACATGCAAATTTGCCATCCTCCAAGTCAGCCGACCATTTCAAACCTAAATCTTCCTGATAACAATGCAACTTCCCGTCACTGGTTGCCACCAGAACCCCAGCCTCAGTTGCCCAGGGGCCACTGACAAGATCTGACTTCAATGCCGAATCCTGAACTATCGCTAAAGGTTGAGACGTGAAAGAAGTCAGCTTGTCACCCTCGGGAGTGTCCAGCACCCCGTAAAGCTGGGAACCGGAAAGAACAACATTGGATTTGACTGGAGTTTCGCATACGAGCTCGCCCGTTTTCTTGATCAACCGAGGATTACTACCCGACAACGTGTAAATGACGCTAGGTAAGTCTTCGTCAACCTTTCCCCGGGCAATCACCACTTGGTTTGCATCTAATCGGGCTGGCTCGAACCACCTTGGAGTATTGCCGTTAGGCTGCAGTGCCGGCTGAAACGGCGCGCCCTGCATTGCTCCACTATTCGGGTTGATACGCGCGACTTGACCAGTCATTGTTGGCACAACCACATCGCTTCCCATAGCGATGGGCGGACAGGCAATTCTGTCGGCCGGCTTCACCAGTGACAATACTCTCGATTTCTTCTTCGCCAGGTCAACCAGCAACATATCCTTCCGGCCTTCAGCACCAAAGCAGGCGAATTTATCGTCCGGCAATTCAACGAGCGTTTCGAATTGAAGATCCGAACGAATCTTACTAGCTTGCATTGACGCCAAAGCAACTCCGGAACTGACCACCGCATCGTCAATCGAAAATGTGTCTCCCTGATTGTTTACTGCAATCACGGTGTCTTGGTACAAAATCGGCGAGCCTGCCAAGTCTCCGCCAATATCTGTCCGCCAAACTGTCTTGAGCTCCATGGCATCTACGAGAGATGCTGAGACCATTCCAGACCGGTTTCGCTTCTTGATATGAAATAGATAATCATCGAGCTTGCTTACCGGCGCTAGAAACGTATCACCACTGTCAACATTTACAATTCGATTAAATTCAGCGAGGTTTCGCGGAACCCGGTACCGCATGATTCCTTTACCCGCCACCCATAGATTACTTCCCTCAGTGGTTACAAACACACGTTCGCTACCCTTGGCATCAAAAACATCCTGAGTGAGCACGTTAACTGGATTCTTTTCCTCTTCCGGGTACAACTCGAGAATTCTCAACTCACCCGTATCGGATGTCAGCAGCATCCATCGCCCAAACCGTTTCATCGGTGTAGACACAGTTCCCGTTACGATTCCTGGGATAACTTGAATCAATTCAAGAGCTGCCCCTTTATCGCGCGGTTTCAAAACGTACAGATCAGACTGGCCTCCCAAATTAACGACCAACAAAATGTGCCCCGTCCATGTCTGCGGCGCGGTCGAAATGCTACCCTCGTAATGGCCCAAATTAAAGACCTCGACGCAATCGAGCGTCTGACTGGAAATTACATAGAGATTTTGATAACTGCCGACTTGGTAGAGATAGGGATCGCGATCAGCCAGCATTGCACCAACGTTAACCGGCTGCGGCAACTGAATGGAATGCTTCAGTTCGCCCGTCGTCCGGTCAATCTGCAATAATTTTCCTGAATCAGTATTGAGAATCACAGCCTGATCAGTAACCGATGGAGCCAGGAACGGTTCCTGAATTTCAACCCGCCAAATCAAATCCCCGGATTGCAGGTCCAATTGAAGTAAGTCGTTATTTCGTTGGTCCGAGACAAACACCTTGCCATCGGCAGTGACTTCCGGTTGATTCGTCGTCTCAAACCCGACGAAGCGACGCCACTTAACGACTCCCTGCCCCGCATCGATCCCGTAAACGGACCCCTCCGCAAGGAATGCAACCACCTCGTCCTTTAACGCAGGCACCTGTGTTCCCGAGGTTACCGACAGTACAACGGTTTTTTCAACTGCCCCGCCTCGTGAATCCGGAGTTGCCTTGATATTGGGCAAATCGATCTGTTTTACCAACGCCCGTTGGGTTTGGCTGACCTTGATCATCAATTCCCGAATGGCACTGCGACTCGCTAAGTCGCCGTAGTTACGGGTTAATTTTTGGTATACCGCGAAGGCCTCGTCCGTTTCTTTACCCTCATTCAACCTTTCGATTCGGACCAAATCCAATTCGTATTGCTCTTCTTTTTGAATCTGCCCTTCGATCGTGGCAATGTTATTAGCAATTTTCAAATAGTTGTCGTTTACCGAAGGAGACTTTCGACGACTGTTGGGAATGTAAACTGGATCGTCGACCAAAGTATAAAAATCTTTAACCTTGACCAACTCTTCCTTCATCTTATCAAGATCAGTAACTTTAATTGCTTTTTTCGAAATAGCGGCGAGCGACGTTGGCAGCATGACCGCGAGATCGTCTCGAAGTTCCTCCATTTCGCTAGTCGCATCCTCCTGTTCTCTCAATTCAGTTAATAAAGTTTCAGACTGCTTCATCACTTCCGTGTAATTTTTCAAACCATAGGTTCCACGAATAATTGCGTGAATCCTCTTGACCTTTGCCTTCGGTGCATCCTTATGCGTTGCATACTGATCGAGATAATTGTCGAACTTTTTCTGAGCGTCACCATAGCTCTGTTTATTAAAACTACTCATCGCAGCTTCAAACATGTCCTCTGGTTTTTGGCCAATATTGACGAACCACAGCACGGCGACACCGATTAACAAGGTTCCCAGAATCCCGAAACCAATGTATAGCCACTTAGTCGACCATTGATCACTTCGGTCTTTCTTACCCTTGAATGATGCCAGAGTCGGTTGGGGGCCGCTTTGTGTTTGATAACCGCCCGACGCATAACCATCGTCGGCCAACGCATCAAACGCCGGTTCCTCCGGAAACCCGACTTCGGTTGGCACGACCGCACCGACTTCAATTGGATTCACGGTCGGCACTGAGAATTCCTCAGCCATATCACCTGCATCGACAAGCGTCATGGTCGCATCATAGTCGACCGCAACATTCACTTCAGGGATGTTCGCATCCACTTCATCGACGGCATTTTCTTTCGCAAGTCCTGTCAGATCACCCGTATCAAAATCATTGTCAACGGCGGGCTCTGGTTCCGAAAATTCAAAATCATCTTCTTTTTTCGGAGCCTCTTTAGCAGATGCCAACAGAATTTTTGCCTGCTGTTCCGTGATATGTTTTTTCTTAACCAAAAAGGCCAAAACTGACTTTGGTTTCACTTCTTTATCGGACTTCTCGATCTCGGCACGAATCTTACCAAGCACCTTTGGATCAATGATCCCAAGGTTTTCAAGTTTCTCTAAAAGCTGACGCGGTGTCATGCGACTTCCCTTCGTTTCCTCGAATTGGTGTCGGTCGAGGTACCGAATACAAATTAGTTCTTACGTCGAAATTCCACCCTGAATTAAATCAGAACTCTTCATCCGTTGTTTGGATTTCAATTTTTTCAATATTATTGATCACCCCGGTATCCCATGCGGTAACCAATTTTGCGTGCGTTGAATCAACGTGAGCCAAAATAATCATCCGAGTTGCACTGGTTGTTTCCTTGGCGTCTTTAACTCGCGAACGCATCTCACTATCACTTGGACATTCAACTTCTTCGTCATCCCGGGTCGTCACGTAATAAGTATTGGTCTGATCGATGGTGACCTGGACATAATCATCCAGAATCTCATCCTCTTCCTGAACTTCCGTGCTCGGCTGATCCGATTTCGCTGGCGGTTGCTCGAGTGACTTTTGCAGCGTGAATGAAGCGGTCACCATGAAAAAAATCAGAAGTAAGAACGTCACATCAACCATTGGCGTCATGTCGAGTTCGTCTTCGGGGATCTCCTTTTTCTCAAAAGCAACATCTGGTTCATCGTCCTCTTCCTCAACGTCCTCCATTCCCCGCCAACCCATATTCTTATAAGTGACGTCGTCCGGGCCGTCCTCTGGAGTCGGACGATAAATTTGAGACGCCAACTCCTCCTGTTCAACTGCCAACTTTTTCTTCATCTCGATATCGAGATCAGAAAACTGTCCGGTTGGTTTGTTTAATCCAAAACCTTCTCCTTCACCCTCAGGATTCGGAATTGGCTTGGACTTTTTTTTCTTCTTTTTACTCATGGCTATACTTTGCTACAAACTCACTCGCCAATTGGTTCAAATCACCCAACCCTTACTGCTCTTCCTCAATCCCAACATAGATCTTTCGCGTTTTCGCGAGTTCAGATTGCCCAACTCCGCGCTTCACCATCTGCACCATGCCGGTCTTCACATCCCCTTCGGCTTTGATCAGAATCGCATTCTTAGTTGGGTAACTGGACAACTCATTCTCCACGTACTCACCAATATCTGCTTCCTGAGACTCCTCATCGCCTGGAGGCACCTTGGTATCCGCCGCCATCGACCGCCCTTTGTAGATCTCCGCCTTCTCGCCAGTCGCTTCATCGAGAACCACGATCAGCGTGACCGCCTCTTTATCTTGAATTGAGTCGCCATAACTCGCCATTGGGAGTGCAACCGCAGCTTGCGGATCCATCCGGGAAACAACCACGAAAAAGGCCAACAACAGAAACGTCACATCGATCATCGGGGTGATGTCGAGTTCGCCATCATCTGGATTCCGCTTGCGCTTAGGCAACTCAATATTTGCTTCTTCACTCATCCGTTGTTCCGCAGGTTATATTTCTCAACGACAGGCATACATTCCCCAATTTGATCGATCACTGTATTACTTATTCGGGAAACGAATATTGCATTCTTTGAACACCTCGAGGAACTGATTGAGACCGTAAGAAACCAGATCTTCCATTTTCCGAATAACAACATTGATGTAGGCAGTACACAACACCAATGGAATCGCAATGGCCAAGCCCAGAGCGGTCGTAATCAAAGCGAACTGAATATCCATCGCCAACTTACTCACTTCAACAGTCGCGTTCGGATCGGCAAGCTTTGAAAACGCTGCCATCATTCCAAGCACAGTACCCAGCAACCCGATCATCGGGGCCGTCTTAATCACGGTATAGACCCAACTCAATCGGTACTCAAGATCCTGAAGTACGTCACGCTGAAAACGATCTGCCACCAGTTGCTTAACCTTCCCAAACCCGATCTTCCTGTTTTCAATTGCCAACTGAGCCAATTGACAAGTCGCGCGCCGGTCGCCGTCGCAAACCTCAGCAGCGGCATCGTAATCGCCTTTTGAAAGCGGCTCTTCAACCGCCTCAAGAAACAACGTTTGCATCGCCTCACTTTTAAATTGTTTTTGACGGACGCGCGACCAAACCATGACAACGCAGAACGCCCCCCAAAGAGCAATAAGAAACATCACCAAATAAATAACGTTTCCTAAAATTGTAAAAACTTGATCCATAATCCCTTTATCTCAGTTGAGTTGTGTTTCTTATACTTAAATATTTATTCTTTTTTATTCATCAACGCGTTTCAAAAAACGGCGATTACAATTTGCATCGGAAGTCAATCAAAGCCGACGCAACCAAACCATCAGTTAAACCATTAGTCAAACCACCGGACTGAAGTACTGATGATTGTACAGCTTTTAGTCGGAGCCTGTGGAAACAAGGACTACCGATAGGTAATATCCTCCACAATAAACGTATAACCACTGCCGCCGGGAACGACTTTCAACTCCGTCCGCTGAATGTCACCGACGTTTTTCCCAGTTCCCTCCAAGGCAGCATTTTCAACCACCCTAATTTGGGCGCGCGTCGCTTCGGGATAAAACTGAGCCTGCACGGTCGAGCCAAGCTGAACCCCCGCCCGTTTGCACAACTCTTGATCCCAGCGCCGCAACCGAATTTTCTCCGGCGTAAAACGC
Organism: Pirellulaceae bacterium; assembly: GCA_011087765.1. Lineage (GTDB taxonomy): Bacteria > Planctomycetota > Planctomycetia > Pirellulales > Pirellulaceae > Mariniblastus. Next base: position 1,687 of record JAALLA010000007.1, on the reverse strand, counting down.
AAAGTCCCGTTCTCCGCTTCGCGATTGGATTTAGCAACCCTGATCGGCCCCGACAAATTTTGAACCCGCCAAATATCATTTTTAGTTTGATGAATAACGCCAATATCAATCGCGAAAAAAGACAACTGCTTGGCGTAAGTGTTAATATCTTCGGCCTCGTAATTGATCACCCAACGCTTCCACTCCGGCACACCATTCCCTCCAGTACCGGGGCCTCCCTCGCGCGAACCGTACCCGGAACCCGCACCCATTACTGCCGCGTCCCCGCTCCTCTTTTCCAGATTCGCCCTGACTGATGAAACCGAATCAGTAACGGCTTCCAATGCATTAGCAAGTTGGGGGATTTCAATTTCTGGAAACTCTTCGACCCCGGGCTCCAGAATATCATCCGCAACGCCCTTCGGCTTCTCATTCCCAGCTTCATTCACAATCGGAATTGGACCAGCCAACCGCTGGGAGAAATCAAAAACAGAGGTAATCCAGATCAAGAACAGGACAGCAAACAAAAACCCAAACAAAATAATGAACGCCACCAATGCTGCGCTAAGGCGATCGTATCGGGACGATTTTGTTTCGACATTTAAATTAATCTTCGGTGTTGAAATATAACCTTCACTCATGACCGAACCCTCTTCACAAAAAATGCCCCGTTTGAATTTCCAATGAGAAAAACCTTTGGACGCTACAGCAACTCCAAATTAACGCGCCGCCCAATCAATCCAGCAACTCCGCACTCGGACGGATCTTTAAAAACCATTCCGTCCACTTGCGCTTCATTTCACCAATTTCGAGCCGGCACGAATCATCCTCTTCCCCTGTCAACGCATCTGGGTCTCGCAACCCGTTCTTACGGGTCAGATCGCTCAACTTCATCGAATCAATTTTCCGGCTAACCAATCTCAATCCATCATGAGCCTCAATACAAATTCGCAAATCCGGATCACCAAGGGCGTACAACAGCGCCGGAACATTATCCATTGCCTGCTCTCCAGCGAGAAACCGCACCGCGATCAATCGCCGGTAGTAATTCCTCGCGGCGATCATACTCTGCAAAAAGGCCTTTATCTCTCCTCGCGACTTATCATCTTTGGCACGAAACTCTGAAATCTGCTTTTTCAAAGCTTCCGCCAACTCACGTAATTGCTCATTATCAGCCTCGCCCTCTTTCATCATCGAAATTAAATCGCTGAGATTCTTTTCCGTTTCGACCTGACGGATCAAGCCGTTCGCACCGGTTCTCAAAACCGCATCTTGGCGAAAACCCTGTCCGCCAAGTGCACGACTTTCCGCCGGTTCGACATTCAAGACTTCACTACTCCGAACCAGAAACAGAATCGCCAAGGCGGGTGACCAAATATTGTTTTCCTTGCTCTGAGGCTTAATGACAGAATTCCCACCTCTCTGTTCGAGCAAGTACTTGAAACCCTCGTCGTACCAATTTACGAGATTCGCATTACCCACATTGCCTTCACCCTGCTCCCGAAAATAGGCATATCTCTCTAATGTAAACAGATAGTAACAAGTGAAAGGTATGTTTCGATCCACTTTGAACCCACGCTCCAACCAGGCATTTCCAGTGCGGACCTTATTCGAAAACTTCCCACGATCAAACTGAACCAGGGGGCCGGTCTTGTTAAGAAGCGAACTCTTACCGTCCACCGGTTCGACATAGATCGTCACCGTTTTT
>JAALLA010000147.1:1446-11101 GCA_011087765.1 Pirellulaceae bacterium | reverse complement strand
TCCAGTTTGCACCCTGTGACCGGCTTCCAATTTTAAAAGCTGCGGCAGTTTCAATCGTGCCGTTGAGAGTATCTGCTTCAACGGCATTTTCTGATAGCTTCCCGTCGATATGGATTTTGACTCCCTTGGTTTTTTGTGAACCGTCGTAGGTAATAACAACATGTTGCCAAGTGTTAATTTTCAACTGGTCTACAGATACCGCTTTGAGCGCGTTGGAAGGCCATGTGTTAATAATGTGTGTCCCAATGCTGCGGCCTTGCACCCACAAGTCATAACCGCGGTAGGCTTGAGGGACATCCATGCGTGAAAAAACAGCACCTGATGATTTGCCGTCAGTTTTTATCCACGCTGCGAAGGAGAATGGCTGGTCGTGTTTGATTTCGATCGTTTTTTCATTTGAGACAAATTGTGTCTGACCATTGAGGTCAAGCGCAGTGGCACCACTTCGGTCAACGGTTTGCAATTTCCCCTTTTCTTTATTTGCGACGGCTCCGGAGACGCTGTTGGTTAATTTGTTTCCAGTCGATTCGTCTAGCGGGTACCACTGGGTTAATCCCATCGGTTCAGAGTCCTTAGTTTTCGTGGCTGCCTTCTGTGAGGCCTGATCAACCCATTTGACAAACTCTGGCTCTGCGGCAACTTTTCGCTCGGCCAGTTTCTTCTTTGCCGCTTCAATGCTCAACTGCAAGGTATCAAGTTGGCCGCGAAGTTCGGCAGAAACCACACGGACCGTGGGGCTTTGGTTGCCATTCCTCGTTTGCATTCCGGGATCGGTCGTGTTGTTGAAGTAAGCGAAAAATTTGTAGTATTCTTCCTGGGAAATTGGATCGTATTTGTGGTCGTGGCATTGGCTGCATTCCATCGTCAAACCTAACCAGACGGTGGATGTGGTTTTGACTCGGTCGACAACATATTCTACGCGTAACTCTTCCGCAAAAGCTCCCCCTTCATCACTGGTCGCGTGGTTGCGATTAAACCCTGATGCAATTTTTTGTTCAACGGTTGCGTTGGGAATTAGATCACCGGCAAGCTGTTCAATCGTAAACTGGTCAAACGGCATGTTGGTGTTGTAGGCATTGATGACCCAGTCCCGCCATGGCCACATGTCACGTGGGCCATCGGCATGCATTACGCTACTGTCTCCGTAGCGGGCAGCGTCCAACCAGGCTAGCGCCATTCGCTCTCCGTAAGCATTTCTGGTAAGCAAGCGATCGACTAACGCTTGGTAAGCAACGTCGATGCCGCGACCGTTTATATCATCTTTAAATTGCTCAACCTCGGTGGGCGTGGGAGGGACTCCGTTTAAATCAAATGTCACACGACGAATCAGTGTTTCTGGATTGGCGGGAGGGGTGGCAGTCAGCGGATAAGCTGATAGTTTTTTTGCAACGAATTCATCGATTGATTTCGCTTTGGGTTGTCTCTGAGGAGACACAAAAGACCAGTGTTGTTGGTATTCCGCCCCTTCTTGAATCCAGCGTTTGAGGGTTTCTTTTTGTTGGGGTGTAAGTTTTTTGTTCGACTCAGGCGGGGGCATGATCGAATCGGCATCGTTTGAGAAAATGCGTTCTACCAATTCACTTTGGTCGGGCTTGCCGGGTTTGATGGCGCGGGGGGGGATGGCTGGCTCTCGTTTGGCGAGACGCAATTCCGCAGCGCGTGTTGAGGACGCGGGACCATGGCAAAGAAAACAGTTGTCAGACAAAATAGGGCGGATGTCGCGATTAAAATCCAGTTTTTCGTCTGCCGCAAGGTAACCAGAAAACAAAATGCAGATGGTGACGGCTAACGTTAGAATTCGCTTGGGTACGGCGGAGAATGCAATCCGCATGTGAGTTTTGTGTGCCAAAAAAATGCCGGTCAAATGTCGATTCATAAATCTCTTCCACAGGGGCGATCCGTTTTCCACAATGCATCAAAAAACTCAGCTTGTTAAGAGAACGATTCTAGGATCATTCGCATCTCGGGAATCATCGCTAAATGCGAGAATGTAGCTGAATACTGATTTTTGAGACCCCCCTATCCTAGTCAATTTCCTGCGGTTCTACCGCTGTGAATTGCAAAAAAAATAAATGGAAAAAAGCGGAATGTCTTCCGGGTTTTAACAATTAGGATTCTATTGAAATGTTTGGATAAACACTGTGCCGCGTTGTGTTTGCTATCTTGCGAGAAAAACGGACCACCTAGGCTTGTGTTATTGCCGATTTTTTTACACAAACATGCCGGGCTTATGCAAGCCAAACAAAGCGATCTGAGATATACTTAGATAAGACTTTTTTAAACCACGAAATCGTGTGGATAAATCTGATGCGGATCCTTTTATTAACGCTCGTTTTTTTCTCTCAATCAGTTGGGGGATTTCTGGTCGCGTTCGACGATGTCGATTTCAATCGCGACATCCGCCCAATTTTGTCTGAGAAGTGTTTGCTATGTCACGGACCGGATCCGGAGGGATTAGAAGCCGGTTTGCGTTTAGATCTTCGAGAGGCGGCACTTTCGGTACTTGAAAGCGATCTCATCGCGATCGTTCCGGGATCGCCTGAAGAAAGTGAATTGATAGCTCGAATTTCTTCTGACGATGAAGATGTTCGAATGCCTCCACCTGAACACGGGCAGGCGCTCGATGCAGAACAGATCAAGTTGGTGACGCGTTGGGTAAAGGAAGGGGCAAAATATGCGAAGCATTGGTCTTACGTTAAGCCTGAGCGTCCTCGATTACCTGTCGTTGATGCAAGTTTAGCCAATTGGCCTCAGAACCCAATTGACCATTTTACATTGAGCAAAATGACTGAACACGGGTTATCTCCGTCGACTCCAGCGGATCGGTATTCTCTGGCTCGGCGTCTTTATTTGGATGTGACTGGCTTGCCGCCATCGATTGAGGAAGTGGATCGATTTGTAGATTCGAAAGATCCTAAGGCTTACGAGAAATTAGTGGACGACTTGCTACAGCGGCCAGCCTATGGTGAACACTGGGCTCGTAAATGGCTGGATTTAGCAAGGTATGCAGACAGTGCTGGCTATGCTGATGATCCCCCACGGACGATCTGGGCATATCGGGATTGGGTCATTAATGCCTACAACAACAATCTGCCTTTCGATCAATTCACACGTGAGCAGATTGCGGGCGATTTACTTTCGTCCTCAAGCGATCAGCAAAAAATTGCCACGGCATTCCACCGAAATACATTGACAAATAACGAGGGTGGAACGCAAAACGAGGAATTTCGGAATGTAGCAGTAGTGGACCGCGTCAACACCACGATGGCGGTATGGATGGGAACCACGATGGCGTGCGCGCAGTGTCATACCCACAAATACGATCCGATCACGCAGGAGGAGTACTTTCAGTTCTTCGCTATTTTAAACAACACGGAGGACGCTGATCGTCGTAATGAAGCGCCTTTATTGAGTGTGTTTACTGAGCAACAAATTGAGACGCGTCGAGAATTAGAAATACAAATAGCCGAACTTACATCCGTGTTAGACCACGGTACTCCAAAGCTGGAGGCTGCCCAGCGACAGTGGGAGGGGCGAATTTCAACGTCACTCTCGTGGGAGAAGTTGATGCCAAAATCAATCGTTCGCAAAAGTAAAAAGTCAGGCGAAGTCCTTGAGGACGGCAGTCTGTTGGTTACGACAGCGGCGGCGCAGGATGAGTACACGATTGAAATTCCGATTGAAGTTGGTGCAGGTGAAGAATTACAGTGGTCAGCCATTCGGCTTGATACCATGCCCCACGAGCGTCTTAATGATTTGTCGAGTGTTAGCCAAAATTTTGTTATTACGGGGCTGAAAGCTGATTTAATTCCATTAGTTGATTCGGCACCCAATGCGAGGTTTGTTCGCGTTACCAATCGCGGGAGCAAGCAGATCTTGTCGCTTGCTGAAGTTCAAGTTTTTAGTGACGGCGAGAATGTTGCTACCCAAGGCACCGCGACTCAACATTCGACCGAATATGATGGGCCACCTGAATTAGCAATCGACGGTAATACAGACGGAACGTTCACCAATCGTTCGGTAACACATACAGCAACCGTCGATAATCCTTGGTGGGAATTGGATCTCGGTTCATCTGTTAAGGTTGAACGAGTCAGTTTATGGAATCGCCTGGAGGCTTCAGAGGGGTTAGCTGGATTTACGGTGGAGCTATTGAATTCGGATCGAGAGGTTGTCAGGACCCGAGAATTCGAGACTCCCCCTAGGCCTTCTCTGGATATCCCGACGAATCGAATTCGCAAAATCGAATTTAAAGCCGCGTTTGCTGATTTCAATCAGCCCGAGTTCGAGGCGGCTGATGTTTTGGCCGGGAAGAATGGCCCGCGCGATGGTTGGGCGGTCGGCGGTTCTGCGGGCGAACCGCATCAGTTGACTTTGATTCCCGCAGCCCCGGTCAAGGTGGATGAACCCGTGGTCTTGAGGATTCGGCTGGAACAAAATGCGCCGTATGAAAATCATCTTGTGGGTCATTTTCAATTGAGTGTGACGGAAGATCAGGTGGCGATTGAACGAGCAAACATTCCTGTAGAAATTATCAAGATTCTCGATACGGATAGGGAGCATAGGACCGCAAAATCCCGTCAGGCATTGGCCAGCTATTTTCGCTACGACGTTGCTCCGTCTCTGAAAAGTCAGCGGGATGGGCTTGCGAATGCGAAGGGACAATTGGAGGCACTCAAGCCAGCAACGTCAGTGCCTATCCTTCGTGAGTTAGCGGATAACCGTCGGGAAACCCATTTGCAGCATCGTGGAAATTACCTCGATAAAGGTCAGTTGGTAGAGCCGGGGTTTCCTGCTGTTTTTCAGTTGCAAAAACCTGATCGGGCGCCTGATCGATTAGCGCTGGCCGATTGGTTGATCGATGCCGAGAATCCATTAACCGCCCGTGTGTTGGCAAATCGATATTGGGAAACGATTTTTGGTCGCGGAATAGTTGTAACGAGTGAGGAATTTGGTTCGCAGGGAGAACTGCCAACGCACCCTAAATTACTCGATTGGCTAGCGGCAGAGTTCGTGGAGAATGATTGGAACGTTCGCCATCTGTTAAAGACACTCGTCATGTCGTCTACCTATCAACAAAGTGCTTTGCTGGATCCGGATCGGATTGCCTTGGATCCGGATAATCGCTGGCTTTCCCGGGCGCCCCGGGTTCGATTAAGTGCAGAAATGGTCCGTGATCAGGCTCTTTTCGTTAGCGGCTTACTCAGCCGAAAGATGTTCGGTGCTCCGGTGAAACCTCCGCAACCCAATCTTGGTTTGAAGGCTGCATTTGGAGGGTCGACAGATTGGAAAACGAGTGCGGGCGAAGACCGTTATCGAAGAGGGATTTATACAACTTGGCGACGAAGTAATCCTTATCCTTCGATGGCAACCTTCGATGCTCCAAATCGTGAGGTTTGCACGGTGCGGCGGAATAGCACAAACACTCCCCTTCAGTCCCTGGTCACGCTTAACGATCCGGTCTACGTCGAAGCGGCTCAGGCACTTGCTCGATTGGTGATGGCAGAAGAGACAGAGGTCGAGTCCCGAATCAAGCTTGGGTTTCGGCGGTGTTTGCTTCGACCACCACGTGAGAATGAAGTTGCAGCTTTGGTGTCGTTGTTCAACGATTCGGTGTCGCGATTGGAAAACCAGCCGGAAGAAGCTGCCAAGCTGTCGTCAGATCCACTTGGACCTCTCCCGGAAGGGATGGATTCGGTTGAGGTTGGGGCGCTGACGGTGGTCTGTAACGTAATGCTGAATTTGGATGAAATCTTTTTAAAACGGTAGCATATGAATTCTTATTTAAGTCAATTGAAAGATCGTACCCGGCGGCATTTTTTGTCTGCCTCTGGCGTTGGGGTTGGCGCAATTGCATTGTCTTCGTTGACGGGGGCAAGTGCGTCGGCGGACGTACCAATTGATGCGATGCAACCGCTTGCCAAGCGGCAACCCCATTTTGCCGCAAAGGCCAAACGGGTTATTTATCTGCATCTGACGGGGTCTCCACCTAATCTAGATTTATATGATTACAAACCCGAACTGGTAAAACGAACGGGGGAGCCTTGTCCCGATGAATTTTTAAAAGGACGCACGTTTGCGTTTACCTCGGGTGTTCCGAAGCTATTGGGTACGCCCCGTAAATTCGCTCAGTTTGGAAAAAATGGAACATGGCTTTCCGATGCCGTGCCAAATTTTCACGCTCCGGACATTGTTGACGAGATGTGTTTTGTTCACTCAATGAACACGGATCAATTTAATCATGCCCCAGCCGAACTGTTGATATATACCGGTTCACCGCGTTCTGGGCGTCCTTCGCTGGGATCCTGGGCAACTTACGGATTAGGTACAGAGAATCAAGATCTACCTGGGTTTGTGGTTCTCATTAGTAGTGGTGTCCAGCCGAACGGCGGCGCCAATTCATTCGGAAGTGGATTTTTGCCATCCGTGTTTCAAGGGGTGCAATGCAGGTCTAAAGGCGACCCTGTTTTATATGCTTCTGATCCCAAGGGGATGGATCGATCTCTGCGAAGGCGATCGTTAGATGCCTTGCGGGAATTGAACGAAATTCAAGCGACAGAAATGAAGCACCCTGAAACACTTACTCGCATTGCCCAGTACGAACTGGCTTACCGGATGCAAGATTCGGTTCCCGATGTCATGGATATCACTCGGGAAACAAAAGAAACGCACGAGGCCTATGGTGCCGTTCCAGGAACGTCAAGTTTTGCGAATAACTGTTTGCTTGCACGTAGATTGGTGGAAGGGGGCGTTCGGTTCGTCCAGTTGTTCGACTGGGGTTGGGACTTCCATGGAACAAACCCTAATGAAGGTCTTAAAGATGGTTTGACCAAAAAAATGGGATCGACCGATAAACCGATTGCCGCATTGATCCGTGATTTGAAACAGCGAGGCTTGCTCGAGGATACGCTTATTGTTTGTGGCGGCGAGTTTGGTCGCACTCCATTTCGAGAGGGAAGGACTGCGAAAGGGAATGTCTTGGGACGGGATCACTATCCAGACTGTTTCACGATGTGGATGGCTGGGGGAGGTGTTAAAGGGGGTTATAACTATGGGCAGACTGACGAACTTGGTTTTGGCGTAACCGAGAACAAAGTTCATGTTCATGATTTACAGGCCACCATCATGAAGCTAATGGGTTTTAATCATGAAAAATTGACCTATCGATTCCAAGGACGAGATTATCGTTTGACCGATGTGCATGGTAAACCAGTAGATGATTTAATTAGCTGAAGTCCTCGTTGCCCCTTCGGTTGTGTTCCCCAGTTAAAAAAACAATCCACAGTTGGATTGTTTTTCGAATCACCGCTACGATGTCCCTATGGATGATGTTTCCCGAATTTTAAAAGCCATCAATCAGGGCGATCAACTGGCTGCGAGCGATTTACTTCCACTGGTTTATGCGGAGTTGCGGCGTCTGGCCGCCGCTCGGATGGCACGAGAATCGGTGGGTCATTCACTCCAGCCGACGGCGCTTGTACATGAAGCCTATCTTCGCCTGATCGACTCCAAGGATCCTCAGGTATGGAATAGTCGCGGCCATTTTTTTGGTGCGGCGGCCTTAGCGATGCGACGTATTTTAGTCGATTCTGCGCGAAAGAAACAACGAGTTGTACACGGCGGTGGTCGGCGGAGAATTGATCTTGAAAAATTAGAATTGGCGGATCCCAATGATGATGAATTTCTGTTGGGACTTGACGAATCGCTTGATCGCCTTGCGGAAAATAGTCCTGAGGCCGCCCGCGTTGTTAATCTCAGGTATTTCACCGGCCTTACCATCCGCGAAGTGGCTGAGGCCATGGACGTGTCCGTGCGCACGGTCAATCGTCACTGGGTCTTTGCTAAGGCGTGGTTATTCAAAGAGCTATCCAGTGAACCAATTCCAGTTGAAGAAAAATAATTCGAGAATATTTGGGTCACTTGGCACAATTTAGCTCGAATAACGCACTGTAGAGTGGATGAGTAGTTTAGATATTTGATGATTTAGTTTTGGTGGCCGATTGGAAACGAAAGAACCTCAAATACAACGTATTTTTAATGCGGCGATGGATGTTTCCTGTCCGAAGGAACGTTCTGCGTTGGTCGATCAATTGTGTGAGCAAAACCTTGCGTTGGCCGAAGAAGTACACGAGCTAATCGATGCCGTAGGTCGCGCCGAAGGTTTTTTGGAGAATGTTGATCCGCACGATTCGCTGCCGATGGATCCGCCTACGATTTTCGATGCTTCGGACAACGTAACGCAACGGCCGCAGGCGAGTCGTTTGCTTGGAAGGGTAGGCGACGATGTTCCGTATCGGAAATTTGGTAACTACGAGTTGATCGAAGTGATCGCACATGGCGGGATGGGAGTGGTATATAAGGCGAAGCAAATCGGGCTGAATCGCACTGTGGCGTTGAAAATGATCCTGACCGGCGCTTTCGCGGACGACGAAGAAATTAAGCGGTTCTACCAAGAGGCAGAAGCTGCGGCAAAACTTGACCACCCCGGGATTGTCCCCGTTTATGACGTTGGCTGTTGCGACGGTCAGCACTATTATTCGATGGCGTTTATTGAAGGAAAGAGCTTGGCTGCGCGGATCAAAGAGTCCCCGATTGAGCCTCGTGAATCCGCAAAAATCCTCTCGAAAATTGCGTGTGCCGTCCACGTTGCTCATGAGGCCGGCTTCATCCACCGGGACTTAAAGCCGGCAAATATACTATTGGACGAAAAAAACGAACCGCGGATTGTTGATTTTGGTTTAGCAAAAAGTTCTCGGGATGATAGCAACTTGACGCGAACAGGAACCGTCATGGGGACTCCCAACTACATGCCCCCCGAGCAGGCTACTGGTAATAATAAAGAAGTTACCAATGCGTCAGATGTTTATTCGCTGGGGGCAATCTTATACACGCTGTTAACGGGTCAACCTCCGTTTGTTGCCGGGAATTCAACCGAGACGTTAATGCAGGTGTTGCAAGACGATCCTCTGCGGCCACGGAACATTAAGGCGGGCATTCCCGTTGATCTCGAAGCAATTTGCGCAAAATGTATGGAGAAAAAGCCAGTTGACCGGTACTTTTCTGCCGAGAATTTGGCTGCTGATTTAGATCGGTTTTTGAATGGAAATCCAATCCATGCGAAGAATGACTGGAAACGCCGAACAAAACGATGGATCTCTCGAGAGCCTGTGTTGGCTGCTCATTTAGCGCTCGTTCCCATCCTGGCGGTTACTGTTTTTTTTGCTACGGAATTAGCGACAGAGAAGCCCGTGAATGCGTACGGCTGGTCGGGGCAGTTCTCTAGGAATATTTACGTTTTGTTGGCCTGGGGGATGGCGGCAATCGTCCTTCAAAAGATACACAACCGGTTTCGGTCTGAGAGTTTTATTCCGGCACTTTGGGCTGGTATAGACCCAATTTTTCTCGCTGGACTACTATTCTTAAACTCTCAACCTCGCGGGCTTCTGATGTCTGCTTTTCCTTTGTTGATTTTGGTAATTAGTCTGTTTCGTCGTGTCGACTTGATTTTCGTTGCAACGATTTCTTCGCTGGTTGGTTTTGGATTGGTCGTGATGTTAGCAACTTCGTTTGGCCGTGTTGAACCGGCTGATCTCTCTCTAAGTTCTAATGCTTACAATCTAACTTTTTCAGTCTGTTTATTACTCACAGGGATTAT